>CAZOXC010000103.1:0-8110 GCA_964583205.1 uncultured Pirellulaceae bacterium
GGTATTTACTTTCGACAGTGTTGGCGGTGACTCGAAATCGAGGCACCACTGAAGCGGAAGCCATTCAGAACTTGCGCCAAACGGTTGCTGCAGATTATTCGCAGCCCGAAGGTACTTTCTATTTTACTTCTACCAAGGACGTCAGAACCAGAACTCGAGTCATGCACTTTCCGATGATCATGGAACGATTGCAGGAAATGGGGCATAAAGCTGAGGTTGTAGAAAAGAAACTGCCATCCAACAAAGACGATATCATCGGGATGGCGATCGGTTCGGCTGGCTACAGCCTGAAGTCGTCCAAATGCAAAATTGTTCCTGGTGCCATCGTCGAAAATTTGACCAGCTTTGGTGGAGCGATGCAGGAAGGTGCCAAGCAAACACCGCTCTCGCATCCGATTAAATTTGGTGCGGCCGGATCCAGTGGAACGGTTACCGAGCCCTATGCGATTCTGGACAAGTTCCCCCATCCGATGATCTACGTTCATTACGCGCGCGGCGCCAGTTTGGCCGAGGCTTTTTATCAGTCGGTGTCTGGACCCTATATGCTGCTGATCGTTGGCGATGCACTTTGTCAGCCCTGGGCGGAACCGGTAGCATTCGAGTTATCCGGTGCTCCAGAGAGTGATGACCAGGTTTCAGGGAGTCTGCAGCTTAACATCGAATCGGAACAACTGGATGAGATTGCCAGGGTCGGCATTTTTCTGGATGGCACTTTGAAAAATGCCAGCAAGGCCGACACCCCGATCGTTGTCGACACGACAACTTTGCCGGATGGATTTCACGAATTGCGAGTGGTGGCGGTCAAAACCGGCTTGCTGGAAACTCAGTCTTCTCAAATCATCAATTTTTGGGTCAATAACCAGCAGCGGCAATCTGATTTGTCCTCGAACAAGCCAGAGTACAAAGTTTCTGAGCAAATCGAGCTGACATTTGATGCGGCAGGAGCCCAGGAAGTGGCCATTTATCACAACAGTCGTCGAGTTGCTGAAGCCGCCTCTGATTCCGGAAAGCTCACGTTGGCGGCTGAAAAACTCGGTCGTGGTGAGGTTCAGTTAAAGGCAGCCGCAAGAATTAACGGACAATGGATTTTCAGCCGTCCTGTTGATTTGAAAATTTCCTACTAAAATGACGGTGGTCACTACCGGTTAGGAATGAATGACGGCACCCGGATTTATTGAGATAGTTAATCAGTTTAATCATTGTCTGCACGAATGCCGGCGAGTGTACCTTGATGGTGCGCAGCGGGTGATTCGTGAATCTCCGCATCTGATTGATGTCGCTCCACGTAAATTCATGGACTTGATGGATGATCTGCACCGCGGTTTGTTGATCAAGCTGTTTGTTGCAATCGCCGGGGCCGACAAGGTATGGACTCGCCGAGAAGAACATCTGGCCGGTGTGCTGTTCTTTCACATGTGGCAGCGGCAACTCAACGATGAGCAGATTCGTGAATCGATTCGTCATATCGAAAGTCAGGCCGAATTTCTGAATTGGCCCGAGTTGATCCGGCCGTTTTATACCATTGGTCCCTTGAGCGAGTCTTCTGCCGAGTTGGAAACGATTGTGATCCGCCTGGGGAACTTGATTGCCAAAGCTGATGGCAGGCCGACGTCGGTGGAGTTGAGTGAACTCAAGGAAATTCAAAACACGATTCTCGGTTTGTTGCAGCCGAAGAGTTCTCGGCCACCGCATCTTGATCGCACTCAGGATGATCGCCACGCGATCTATGAAATGGAGTCGGCCAGCAAGCGGATTCAAACGGAGCTTCGTGATCCCGATGCGATTCCTGCCGATCCGATCGATGCTGATGTGGTTTCCGGCGAGCAACCGGAGCCGCAGGAAGCAATCAGTCTGGAAGATGCCCTCGCCGAACTGGACGAGTTAATAGGGATGACTCAAGTCAAAAAAGAAGTTCGCACCTTGATCAATTTCCTGGAAGTGCAAAGCAAGCGAATCCAGGCGGGCTTGCCGGAAACCAAAATCAGTTTACACATGGTCTTCGCCGGAAACCCGGGTACCGGTAAAACAACCGTCGCTCGAATCCTGGGAAAAATTTATGGCGCCATGGGGATTCTTGAAAAAGGTCACCTGGTTGAAACCGATCGCTCGGGATTGGTTGCCGAGTACGCCGGGCAAACCGGTCCCAAAACCAACAAGATTATTGATCAGGCAATGGACGGTGTTTTGTTCATCGATGAAGCTTACAGTCTGGTCGCCGAGTCCGGTGACGACCAATACGGTGCTGAAGCGATCCAGGCTTTGCTCAAACGAATGGAAGATAATCGAGGTCGTTTGATTGTGATTCTGGCCGGGTACCCCGATGAAATGGATCGGTTGGTGCAATCGAATCCAGGTTTGTCTTCTCGATTGGGCCATCGCATTGAATTCGAAGATTACGAACCAGAAGAGCTGGGACAGATTTTCGGGTTGATGTGCAAACAGAACGAATACACTTGCCGTGGACTGACTCGAGCGAAAGTTTTGATGGGTTTGGGATACCTGTACGAACGTCGCGACAAACATTTCGGAAACGGTCGCCTGGTTCGCAATGTATTTGAGACCGCCATTCGAAATCTTGCCAATCGAGTCGTGGAATCGCCCGAATTCACCAAGCGATTGCTTAGCCATTTCGAAAAAGAAGATGTCAGCTTTCAGGCCGTACCCGACTCAAAACTTGACGACTCCGTCCTGCAGAATGTTCGTTTCTCAACGGATTGTGAACATTGCGATGCCCGGCCCAAGGTTCCCGGCGAGTATCTCGGTCGGCGAGTCAAATGTAAGCTTTGCGAGCAGCCATTCCGGATCGAGTGGGGTGCTCCGGTTGCCGATTCATAAAATACGTCAAAACTTGAAAATCCAGTGAAGCGAATTGGATCTAAATTCTTTCCCCCGCGCATTGCCCGCCTACTAGTTCGGCGTTCCGCAGATTAAACTGCGTTGATTCCTTATTCAGATCAGAAATGTCATGCGCGGATTCAGCTTCCTCTTATTTGTTTTTGTTACCGTTGCGGCCTGGGGTGTCTATGGGCCTGTGCTTCACGAGTCCCAACACTCGATGGCGGAAATCATTGACGGCCAGTCAAAAGTGGCCAGGTGGAAACCCTTCATTGGGGTCGGCTTTGCCTATTTCCTGATTGCCGTGCTGTTCCCGATTGTCGTGTTGTTTACCAAAGGCGAAAAAGGGCATTGGACACTGGGCGGATTCTTGTGGGCATTCTTTTCCGGGGGCGTGGGTGCCGTCGGCGCTTTGGGAATCATTCTGGCGTTTAACTTTGGTGGTAAACCGGTCTTTGTAATGCCCTTGGTCTTCGGTTGCGCGCCGGTGATCAACACCGTCGTCACCATGATGATGTCGAAAACGATCAAGGAGGCAAGTTGGTTCTTTTACACTGGTGTGTTGATTGTGGCGATCGGCGCCGCTGGTGTGATGTTCTTGAAACCCACGGAAGCCAAGTCAGAAAAGGAACCAGCAGTTGCCGAGCAGGTAGAAGAGGGAACGGGCGACAGTTCCGAATCAGACAAGCAGATTGAAGAGCCCGGCTTTCTTTCCAAAACGAAAAATGGAACCTTGATGCTGTTGTCCGTCGGTCTGACAGCTTTGTGCTGGGGCGCTTACGGTCCGTTTCTTCACAAGGGTCAAATGAAAATGGGTGGCAGTCGATTGCGACCGTTCCTTTGCGTGGGGCTTGCCTATTTTGTGATCGCCGTTCTGGTTCCGATTCCATTGCTGGCTGGCGATCCCGGTAGTTGGACCTTCTCCGGGTCGACCTGGGGATTGCTCGCAGGAACCGCCGGTGCCGTCGGCGCTTTGGGTATTATTTATGCATTTAACTCTGGTGGCCGACCGATTTTCATTATGCCTTTGGTGTTTGGTCTGGCTCCAGTGGTAAATACTATGAGTACGACACTTGTCAGAGGTCTCTGGGGCAATGTGACTTGGCCATTTTTGATCAGCTTGTCGTTGGTAATTCTGGGATCGGTCACAGTGTTGTTAACCGCGCCTCGACCAAAACCAGCTCCCAAACAAGATGCCAAGCCCGATCAACAAGGTGACGAATCAAAGACTATAAATGAAACAGAAAATGCTCAGTTGGAAACCGAGCGGGAGCCCGCAGGCGGTTCCGATGGCGATTCTGAAATGAACTCCGGCGGTGATTCGGGTAGCGATTCCGGCGGTGATTCGGACGGTGATTCGGACGGTGATACCGCAACGTAGTTTTTATTTGGTTTGTTTGGTAACAGTTTCAGGACACGACCGTGACCGACCAGGAAAAAGTCGAACGCATAGATGACTTGATCAGCCATATTTGGATGGTGCGTACGTTTCTCAAGCACTCGGAAGAGGGCGAGGAAGACGAAGAGTTACAGGAAGTCTTTCGCGATCTCTATGACTCGGTTCATGCGGTTGGCCCGGCTTTGGCTGACCAGAACTATGAGCGGTATTTGAAACTGATCAAGAAGAAACTGAAGAAGCTGCAGAACGCAACGGAATTGTTTCTGGAAATTCAGCCTGAAGTTTCAACGCACACCAATTTCAAAATGGCGGCTCGGTCTTTGAAGTTGTCGGTGGATGAAATTACTGAGTTGCTTCAGTAATCTTCACTTGCAACCGACTGCTGCCGCCACTCTGTGGCTAATTCTGTTTCGGCTGTCACCCCTTCGGGGTTTTGAATGGCGGGTGCATTGGGTTCCATGGGCTTACGCCCATGGCTAATCGCTGCCGCCACTCTGTGGCTAATTTTGCGATAGGCGATTTTCCGTAGCGAATCGATGAAAACACGTTTCACGCAATAGAATGTGACTATCGTTTCACTGGCAACTTCAAGTGAAACGTTTTCAATTCTGGACTCAAGCAACGTTGGTCGTTGCAAACCTGATACGACAGTTGGACCTCAATGGGTTTCGTGGAAGACGATGCATCGACACGAACTGTTTGTTTGAACTCGACAAATTTGGTGTAAATGCTGGTTTTCGTTTCGCTTGGGTGGGGCGAGGATTGCGGACGCTCAAATTCTCCAATGACCAAACCGTTTTGTGAAACAATTTGAAGCGTTGTTGGTGAATAGGCAGAGTCTTCTGGTACTTCCGCGTAAGCGTGCCAGCCTTCAGCAATCGTTGCCGAAACGGTGACTCTAAACTCATCTTCCTCGATTCGTTCGATTTTGGAGTCGAAAACGATAGGCGCGAAATTGGAAGCAGCCGGTGAGATTGACTGTGGTGTAGATCCGTTTGAAGTCTTTGTAGAATCGCGATGCGAAAAAACCAGGAACTTAAAACCTCCGTACTCACTCAGAAACAGCTGTTGGCGATTTTCAGTAAACCATTGTCTCCATTGTTTCGCTGAATCAAAACGATTATCCGTGTAGCGTTGGAGTACTCGTTCAGCAAGTTCTGTTTGCTCACCTGCTTCCAGCAACGAAATGCATTTTTCCAGAATCCTTACGTCAGAGTTTGGAATGCCCAGCGACTTGGCGTCTTCGTCCAGCACCAGCACTTGCCAGTCCCTGCCATTTGCCTCGAACCCTTCCTCTGGGCAAAGAAAAGGGCGATTCTCTTTGTAGTAAGCAAGATATGCTGGCCAGTCTTCCTTGAACTGCTCACGAATGGACATGGGTGTAAAGCGTTGCAAAACCATCATGGGCGAAGGGGTGGATTTGGCGTTTTTGAATGCAGATGCAATACTATTGAGCCCTTCTTCGGTGATTGTCCACATTATCTCATCCAAAAGGCCACGCGTTACAAGTCGCTCAACTTTTTGTACAACCGGAGTCTGACCTTCGAACTTGTGAATGTAGTGAATTGCATTGACGAAAACCAATTGAGCTTCTTCCGTCATATGCTCTGGTGAAACGGCAAAGCCCCAATGCAGGACATTACCTTGTCTTCCAATCGCAACAGCATTCGGTCGCTTTTGGTTACGGCCAGAAGCGATGTACTCGCAGTCGGGCGAAGAATCCAAATCTGGAAACGTAACAGTGCCTGCCAGAACTCCCTTGTTGTCGCGGTAACCTTCAGTTTGCACACGCCACATCGGGATGTTGTCGGCCATCTTGCTGCCAGCTGGGTAGCCTCGATAGATGTCCGGAATGGGTTGGTCCTCGAATGACAACTCAACCTTGTGAGGAACGTTAAATATTGAATGCTGACGCTGCAACCCGTGCGCGTGTGAGTCAAGGCAAGTTCACAAATGCTCCAACTTGGAGTTGCGAACTATCCGAGTGGCAACTTTACCTATGGTGATTGTTGCGCCAGAAAAATTCTCTGGGAGCCTCCGATGGTCGGCCTGGCCTTTAATAAACCTCGGGATTTCATCGAAAATTGTTACGTCAAAATTATCCGAGTCGCCATGTTCATAGTCGAACGAGGCTTTGATCTCGACGTTGTTGAAAAACCGTTCGAGCAACTCTTGGAACGCCTTCGGCCGGTTAAGTCCGAGTTCTCGACTTCGCTCAGGGTGTTTCGGAGCACTTTGAGTTGGTCTGCGGTCTGGTTGTGATTCAGGGGTTGGATTAGCACCAACGTACAAAACTCGAAGATCTGACTTCGCCGTAAGAGAAGATTCTGTTGAAGAATCTTGGGCAAGTGCCGAAACTACAAACGCTGTGTTGAGCAGCAGAATCAACGGCGTGAGAAATGCTGGCTTCATCTTCTATTCCGAGTTAAAGATATTAGAGTGAAAATTACTGTCCAATTGGAAAAGTTCGCTGTTGTATGAAAATGCTTGGCAGGAAAATCGAATTTCTCAATAATAATAGCTCGGCGATTTCTACGACTCAACTATTGGTTCGGCTACTTTCGTTAAAAAGAAACCGCTGTGAATATTCAGCATCTCTCAGGTCAGTAAACAGTGCAGGTCAGGTACCTCGTTTGTTCCCGTACCATTTGATGTGCATCCGAGGGCAATACTGGTAGCCGCTGTTGTCGCAATGTGGTTCCAGCCATTGGCGACGCAGTTCAAGCTCCGCTGGGTTAGTTCCCTGGGGCATCAAGTGAATGTTCTCAGGGCGGATTCCGGAGAATTCTTCCAGGTATTGTTCAATCTCAGGAAGGTCGTTTGGTTGATCAACGACGAACTTGAACTGATAGTCAAACTTTGCAACCAATTGCCGGATCACGTCCGGTTGGTGCCGCCGCTGTTCATGACGTACTGACCACTGCCCTGCCCTTTTGGTGTCCGGAGTCGAATTGGACAGTTTCGGACTGATCGACATTAAATCGCAATTCACATCTCGAAAAATTGTGCCGGCGGTTTCGATCGTGATGTGAAATCCGGCTAGCTTCATTTGTCGAGTCAGCTCCTGAATCTCGTTCGGCAACATCGGCTCGCCACCGGTCAGCACGATATGGCGGGCTTGATCAAAACCGAGCTTTGCCATGATTTGCTCGACCGACATCGTTTCGCCTTCAGGCTCCCATGAAGAAAATGGCGTGTCACAAAACCAGCAGCGCAAATTACAACCGCTGGTGCGGACAAACCAGCTTTCGGTTCCGGTCAGACGCCCTTCACCTTGTTTTGATCGATAAATTTCGCAAATGCGAATTCCCATCGGCACTTTCGCAAACAGACTTCAAATGACAGAATAATTGAAACAACTTAAAAACAAATTTACTTGCAGATTGCTGCGGCAATTGCGTTATATCGAGGTGCGACCTATGAAGTCATTTAAGGACAAGCTGGAAACTTTTGAAAACCAGTTTCCAGATCGAGATTACCTGGTCGAAGTCGAATTCCCCGAATTCACATCGGTGTGCCCTAAAACCGGGCAGCCCGACTTTGGCACATTCTATTTGGAATACATACCGGACCAAAAGTGCATCGAATTGAAAAGCCTGAAAATCTATTTACAGGAATTTCGAAACGAAGGCATTTTCTACGAGCATGTGACCAATTTTATTTTCGATGATCTGGTCAACTCAATCGAACCTCGCAGCGCTTCGTTGACCATGCTGTTCAATCCTCGAGGTGGAATGACGTCGGAAATCACAGTCAACTACGAGAAGCCGGATAGTGATGGATGATATCCGACAAGTTGTAATAAGCGGTTTCGCCGATGAAACGTGTGCATCGAAAAACCTCGACCAACAATTCAGCGTGTTCAGCGCGTTAGGG
>CAZOXC010000104.1:0-8059 GCA_964583205.1 uncultured Pirellulaceae bacterium
GATCAGGGTGACGTTGGTTTCTTGAGTCTGATCACCGTCGCCTTCAGAGGGTCGCTGTTCAATCGAGTGGTTGATTTCTCGAGAAATCCTTTCGGCCAGCGACAAGGGCGTACCGTTTTCGGGTTCCCGACTTCTGGACGGACGGCGTTCTTTATATCCGCCCGGTTTTCCTCGTTTGTGACGAGACGAATTTGAGCTTGATGGTCGATGAGAATTCATGGGGTGCTCCAAACCTGGCAGCGAATGATGTTTTTCGTATTCGCAAAAACATTTGGCGATCCAATCAGGTTGACTGGTTCGTTAATGTGTGGCCAAGTCAGTTCGGGGTGAGTAGGTGCGGGACAGGTGTTGTTTATTGAAGTTGGTCAACCGATCCAGGTGTCGAGAACGATTACCCGACATCGATCCAATGATGCCAGAGTTGACTAAGTTGCTCGACGGTTGAATTCCACGAACCCGAGTTATCAATAACACGGTCTGATCTCCTTCGTTTTTCTTGCAGCGACGTCTGGGATTTTTCACGTTGTAAAAACATGTCCTCAGTCCAGCCTCGCTTCCGGGCCCGATCCAGACGTTGCTCGTTATTTGCCTCGATGAACAAGATTTCATTGCAGTACCGGTCCCATCCGGTTTTCAGCATGACAGGTGCATCGATGATGACGACCTGTGCATTGTCCATCCGCGCAGAATCAATTGCAGATTCTAACTGTCTTGCAATTTCCGGGTGAGTTATCGACTCCAAAAACTCAAGCTCAGTTGCTCCTCTGATGCCATCTTCGAACACAATCCCGGCTATTGCACCGCGATCAATGTTCTGATCTTCGTCAAAAATGACTTTTCCCCAACGGGCAGCAAGTTGTTGTTGTACTTCCCTAAATTCCAACACTTGGTGACCAATTTGGTCTGCATTCAGGACAACCGCGCCCAGTTGTTCAAAATGGTCGGCAACACGGCTCTTTCCACTAGCGATTCCGCCTACCAAACCAACAATCAACATTTACGTCCGTTCGGACTCAAACTGAATGTGAACAATAGAGAGAGCCAATTCACAAGGATTTGACATTTGCAATTTTTTCCGCTCGTCGCTGGTGATTATAGCCGGGAAACAGCTTTTACCAATTCTAACTGGGGGGGTACGCGGCAAAAAAATCGAATTACATGCACAATTCAGGGGCGAATCGTGAATGATTCCATTCAGCTGCAGCACTTTGAGATGAACTCGGCCGCTGTTACGATTTTGCAACTTAGACCAGATCCACAGACAGTAAGAGGAAATCAAGCGAAATATAGCTCGGTGACCACTCTTCGAAGTTTGACAGTATATTTTGGGCTAGCTAAAATCTGATAAGTGGTGGTTGCTGCACAGTTTGAGCAAATTTCGGGGGTTTGCTGAAATAGCGTAAATGAGTTGGCAAACAAAATAGACTATTGAGAAAATTTTGCCCAACCGATCATACTGACAGATAATGAATTCTGGGGCTCCCCCGCATCAGCCCGAATTTTCACATTGAGAAGAGGTTTGCCATGGCGGCACGAGAGAATCAAGGTTATCTGATTGCCATCATCTTGTTGGTATTGTTGACAGTTATCCTGGCCATTTTGACGTACTTTGCTTTTAGCCAAGCTGGATCGGAGAGTAGTGTCTCGACCAAGCTTGAACAGGACTTGGACGCCGCTCGAAAGCAGGTGACTGCCTATACAGAGCAGGCTTATGTTCTAAAGGCCTATCTCGGAATGAGCGGCTCTGTGAGCGATGTCGAAAATCGCCTCAAGAGTTTGCAAGGTACTGGCGTCGGCAACGTGATCGACGAAACGAATCAGATTGTTGACTTTTACGAAACTGATATGGCTCGATACGTTCGTCCCACAGCGGAGAACGTCGAGAAAAATTATCGTGGCCTGTTGAATGATTTCGGCGCTACGATGATTCAGAAACACAATGAAGTTACCCGCCTGACGAATCAGGTTGAGCAAGCCGATGATGAAAAAGTCGTCGAGATTGCTACCAAGGATAACGAAATTGAACAGGTACGTGTTCAGCTTGATCAATCAAGAAAAGATTACGCGACTGCTGTTGCCAATAATAAAGAATTTCAGGATCGAGTTGGCAAGCAATTGGAAGCCGCGCAGGCTGAAAACAAGAAGATTCTCAAGGACTCGGGAGATGAGCGGGTTGCCTGGGGCCGAGAGCGTTCAATTCTGGTTGGCGAACGAAACGATCTGGCTGATGTCAACAAAATCCTGGAAGAGCGTTTGAAACGCTATGAGGCAAAACGAGTCGAAATTTCCGATGGAAAAGTTCTCAGTGTCGCTACCGATATCGATACGGTTTACCTCGATCTGGGTTCTGCTGACCGTTTGCAGCTTCGACAGTCATTTACTATCTACGACCAGAGTTTGAATACTTTTGATGTTGGGCAAGGCAAAGCCAAAATCGAAATTACCGAGATCCTGGGACCACACCAGGCAAAAGCTCGAATCCTTGACCAGGACCATGTGAATCCGATTTTGACTGGTGACCAGGTCGTTACACCGACTTGGGATCGCGGTTACGCCGTTCCAGTGGCTTTGGCCGGTCGCTTTGACCTGGATGGAGATGGAAACTCGGATCTTGAACGACTGATCAGTATTATTCGTCTGAATAACGGTCGCGTGGTGGCTTACCACGATGAGAACGGAAAAATATTCGGCGAGATCACCAAGGATACTCGATATCTGGTTGTGGGCGGCTCAACAAGAGCTTCCAACGCGCTGGTTAATCAAGCCGCCAATTTCGAAATTCAGGAAATTTCTGTAATCGAATATCTGAATGCGGCTGGGGTCCAATTGGATCGACAAACGATTGAAGGAACCGGATCCTTGAATTCATCACGGCCCTTCAAACGACGCCAACCGCCATCAAGAGACAACGGATCGGATAGCCGCGGCTCTGATAGTCGTGACGGTTCAGACAGCCGTGGCTCAGACAGTCGTGGTTCAGACAGTCGTGGCTCTGACAGCCGCGGATCAGACAATCGCTAACTGATCGGCGATACAAACTAAACAATCATGCAGCACTCAATTTTGAGTGCTGTTTTTTTTTGGCTCAGCGAGTTGGCGTTGGCGTTTGTCGCGCTGATCGTTTCGGTTAGTCGCCGATATAGAAGACGTCATCGCTGCCATTGGAAGTCTGTGGCGATACCTGGTCCGGGTGCAGTTTGGGAGGCACCTGCGATTTTCGGCGGTAGCTGAAGACGTTTTCCAGCTTCATCGAATCGCCACAGCCAAATTGAGTTGCGTTCAAGGGTGTCTCAAGTTCCTGGTTTTTCTCCAGCCAGCGGCCGGCGCTGGAATTGGTGGCGTCAGTCTGCTCGACAAAAGCCATTCTGGCGACATCCCACAATCGTTCGGCAATCACCGTCAGCCCCATGCTGCTTTCCCAGTTCAATCCAATGTCGGCAAGGCGGACTTTGCCTGCAGGATCGATGTTGGGGTGCTCGATATTCGTGGACCAGAATACTTGCGGAGGTTGATCTGGAAATCCGCGAGGCAGTTGGAACTCAAATTTTTGTTCGTCGTTCAAGTGTGGTTTTCCGTCCTCCAGGGACTCCAGGAACTTTCCAGAAAATCGACACTTGATCAGATTCGTTTCGACGGAATCGAGTTCACATTCGAAATGGTTGCACCCGTCGGCAATGGATTTCAGTATTTCGAATTGCTCAACGACCGGGTTGCTCATCACTCTTCCTCAACACAGGTGAATGGTTATTCAACTTCGTCTTCGTAGCGGGGCTCATGGTCGTCGTCTGCGGGCTCGTTGCCCATTGACCGTTCGCGGTTCGCTTTTCCAAAATCCTGCCCGCCCAGCCAGAAGCCACCAGCGATTCCCAGCAGGGTCAACAGGCCGACCCCGACGTACAGCATCCACTGCGGAATGGATTCCGGATCATCTTCGCCGTCGGGGCTCTTTGGTTTTCTGAGTGCGGCAAGTTCTGTATTCTTGTTTTTCAGAATCTCGTTCAGATCTTTGATTTTCGCTTCTGCCGCTCGATTGGCAGACAGAGCCTGTTGCCACTGATTTTCGGCGGAAGAAGCCAATGCCATCTGGCCACGCAGGTTTTGTTCCAGCGTTGCACTGCTTTCTTCGGCCTTGAGAACTCGATCAGCCAGTTCCTGCGAGTCTTTCGAGTCGCCAGTCAGCGCTGAAATCACTGTTCGGTATGCCGATTCTCGAGCACGCAACTCTTCCGCCTGGCCAAGCATGCCCAAGCTGTTTGTGATCGATGCTAATTCCTCTTCCTGAGCTCGATTGTCATCGGCCAGTAGCTTGTATCCGATTAGAGCAAGTACCATCAACTGGATCGTTAACATTCCCAGGATGGCAATGTTCTGGATCGGAGTTCGCTGATCGTTAATGTTGACCACTGGTTGCACGAGGGAGCCTCCTCCACCGGAATATCGAGGATCGTTTGCCATAATGTTGTCACCCGAGTAAAGGTTCTGGAAGTATTCGAGTTCATCGATGCGAAATCGATTGGAAATAAGATAAAACCCCGAGGTTTCGCGAGTTTGTTTGGGTTGCTGATCGTCCCATTGGAACCAGCCACGTTGGTCGCGACAGGGATCAATCACCAGTGCCAGATCCAATGGGCGGTTAAAAAAGTTGTCGCAGATAAACAGATCCATCCCGGAAAGGAAAACTCCCCAATCAGGATGAGTGTGGTACCAGCCGACCATTTGCAGGTCGCTTTTGAATTCATCGCGTCGACGTGTGATGTCTTCCCAGGTTTCATGAGTGAACTTGAAAGAACCCTTGGTCGCTTCGTAATGATCGGCTCGCAACGAATCGGTGATCAGGACGAAGGGATTTCCCTGGTCGTCAACGAATTGCCCGCCCAGCATCACGCCGCCCAGTTCCACGTTGGTGTTGGTGCGAGCGTGCGCTTCCATGTCTCGCATCACATCCAGGTCGACGTAGATCGGAAGGTCGCTGGCGGAAACATCGCCGCATTTGACATGAGCAAAGTGCGCATCTTGATCGGGCCGAATACTTTGATCGGGTCCCTGAAATTCAAGTTCGCCAAATTCAATGTCAGTCATTCGTGGGCTTCATCACCTGGGCATTGTCGGCCGTTAACACAAAGTACTGTTCTGTCTCTGCATCCGATATCTTGACAATATCGTAGGCTGGGACGCCCAATTCCGACAATTTTTTATCATTCCAGTCACTATTCCGCTCAACTTTGTGGAGCAGAACCGGTTGCATAGCATTCTGGCACTGTTTGCACACCGACTGATCCTGCGAGACTTGACTGCGAGGTTTCATGAGCTTCAGCACCTCCCCGCAAGCCGCACAGTCGAGCGATACAACGATATCTCGATCGAGCTCAATTTGCAGTTTATCGTTGTCGAAGTGGCTGGCGGCAAATTCGAAGAGTTCCTGCACGGTGTTTTGATGACCGAGTTCCGTTTCGATCGGCTGATCGTAAGATTCGTGGCTCAGGCAGTCTTCGCGATGAGGATACGCGGTTGTATACATCTGATTCACCACGCCATTGAAGACAAAAGCCGAACCGTCGGCCACTTCCATGCCATGGATTAGCTTGAGCGCCTCCTGGGTTTGCAGCCCGCCGATGATGGAGGCAATCGTCGGTGCGGTCGGCGTTTTTCCGGCCAGGATGTCTTCCTGTTTGAGCAAGGGGCAACTGTATCGCAATTGAATCAGGCGATAGTCATTTTCGGTCATCCCGCACTCGTAACAGGCACCATCCGGCGGCACGAATACTTTGGCGACCCCGTTGATCTCCTGGATGCCACCATCGACCCAGGGAGTGTTGGCTTTCCAGCACAGCCGGTTGACCCACAGGCGAGCTTCACGATTATCGAGGCAGCCAATGACAACATCGACTTCTTTGACCAACCCCACTCCAATGTCGGTTAGTACGTTGCCGACAATCGGATTCACAGTGACATCCGGGTTCAACTCGGTCACTCTTTTTGCTGCGATTTCAGACTTGGCCTCGCCAGTGTCCTCGGCGCGAAACAGCACTGAGCGAGTCAGATTGGAAGCTTCAATGTGATCCATATCGATCAGGAAAATCGTTCCAACGCCCAGTAATGCGAAGTTCTTCAGGACTTCGTTTCCCAGCGCGCCAGCTCCCACGACCAGCACTTTTGCGTTGCGTAATTTTTCCTGATCCCACCAGGCGATCAATCGCATTCGCGAATAGCGGTCGTTGTCATCAATTACAAACACACGATCATTCATTGTAAATTTCAACAGCCACTTCGAGTGGCCGATCCCGGTTAGGAAACTTGAAATCGCTGTCGACCGAATCACTTGGAATGAGATCGTTTCAGCGCGCTAATCCTGGCAAACAGAAGGTCCAGACAGTCATCTCTGGCAGGCTAGATTTCCGGTGAACCCGGCACCAAAACAAAGCCGCAGTTGACAATCTCATCTTCTGCCCAGCAAAAGAATCCTAACTCATGTTGCCTTGGATCGACTACCATGGCAACTTGCCAGGGCTGGCTGAAAAAATTGCGGTGAATGAATAAATCATGGTGAGAAAGAAAGATTCCGAACCCGGGGTGGGTGTGATGCCAGCCCAGCACGGATAATCCTTTGAATTCATTGGATATTTGATCGTTCAGTTGATCCCATGTGTCGTGCGTGAACGTCAACGATGCGAATGCCGAGTCCGTTCTGCGAGCCGGCAGGAATTTCGTGATTTCTACAAACCTTGAACGGTCTTCGTGAAAGCCACCCAACAAAAAACCACCGATTTCTCGGGCAGTCGTGCTGTGGGAAAAATTGATGATCTCGTCGAACACTTCAGAGTAGATAAAGATTGGCGCACTGTCGGGGGGGATTTTGCCCATCACCGAAGCGCCATTTGACCCGGTCAATGCAGGTGCAGATTTTGCAGTGGGTGATTGGGAATTTAACATCGACAGATTTAAGAGTTCGGTTTAAAGGTGTTCGGTTCAAGTAGCGAGTATTTCAAAACCCATGTTCGCAGTACCGGCTTTAACCGGCATCCAGTGTTGTTCCGTCTAAAGGCCAATACTGCTCAAACGAGTTCTCCTGGTTTGTAACCGACAATACCGGCGGCTAGCGCCTTGCCGCTCACTGGATTGAACAGTGTTCCCATTAGTCGATGAAAACGATGTCTTCGCCATCAGGTTCAATGACTTCCGCTTCAATAATCTGGATATCTTCATCGTCGTTGCCCATCGAAACGACAACAGGTGGCGACGAGCTGGTTTGCTGATCTCCCAGTTTGGCTTTGAAGGATACCAGGTCTCGCAATGAACGATTGTCGACGGGCAAACTGAACTGAGTTTGGTTTTTGGCCCACAGTGCTGCATCACGATTGTAGGGACTCTCGGTATCGTAATTCTGAAATCGAATCATGTCCCAGAGCATGATGCATAGTTCGTCAAGTGTCAGGCTGGGAACCCAGTGCGTGCCATAACCGCCCAGGCAAACGACGCCGCCGGAAGAAATATTCGGGTGGAAGATGGGCGAGTGCCAGGACAGCGAGGGCATCATTCGCGGATAGGCCGCACCCAACTCGATCACAACAACATGATCGTTGCGTAAATTAATTTCTGTTTGGCCGGAGCGCCAGACACCGACACCTTGAAAAGTGACTCGATAAACTTCGGGCGGTGTTCCGTTGGCTTCAAATTCAAAAATTGAACTTTCGGCTGCCAGTTTTTGAATCGCTCGATGATCGGCCATCAAACGACGTGTGCGAGGAGATTTGCGCATTGACTACTGCAAAAAACAAACATTTACTGTGTTGGCCCGAACTCGAGCAAACCTGTTGTTCGGTACGCGGAAATTGCGATCAGCTTAGGGAGCTGCCGGCCCACGTTTGGTTTGGTTCAACGCGGCCAAAGTTTAACCGGCAACAATCTCAGGGTACACAATCAAATGATCACCATCCGAAACACTGGCACCCTGTAGAGTTTGTTCTTCATGAAGACGTTTGCCGCCTTCTTTGTGATCCAGGCTGTAACTCATCGGTTGACCATCCGGACCGATCACAGGCAAATTCATTTTGGTAATGAT
>CAZOXC010000105.1:0-8041 GCA_964583205.1 uncultured Pirellulaceae bacterium
ATCGAAGAAGGGCGCAAACTTCTGGACGGTGTGATTGAACAGTTGATTCCGGAATACGGAAAACTGGAATCCAGACCATCGCAGCAATCCCGCCGCATGATGTGTACGATCGCTCCAAAGTAGACTAACGGCAGTCCGGCAGACTGCACGCTGTAACCTACAGGCTGTATCCTGCAAGTTGGCAACAGAAACGACGGGCAAGAATCAAACAAAGCCGCGACCCAGAAACTGGGCGCGGCTTATTGTTTGTCATTTCCGAATCTCTAACGGTTGCCTTAACTTAGAAGCAGAAGTCCGCTCCGAAGTAAGCACCGTGCAGAATCAGACTGTGGTTAGACCTGATTCGACCGGTATCGCGGCTGTCGGAGAAGTTGAAAGGAATCTGGCCCGGTGCCAGAGCGACACCACTAACTGCCAGAACTCGGTAACCAGCGGTCAGTCGCGTGCGGCAACTGATCTGATAGGAAGCACCGAAGTCAAATTCTCCGAGGAAAGCAACGTCGTTCTTGTCGGAAGAAACGGTGAAATCCCGACCTGTGAACGGTCCAGAATTCACATAGGCGTAGTTGCCAAAGTTATCCTGGATCGATTGGCGGGCAGAAATATTGTTGTTGTAGATACCGAACTTGGTACCAGTATTGAATCGCAACTTCTTGGAGATGCAATGCTCAGTACGAGCACCCAACTGGAATCCAACCAGGTCGTTTTCTACATCCAGGTCGTACCTGAACTCTTCCGGATAGGCGGGATCGTTGGAGAATGCTGAGTAGCGGAACGATTCATCGAATCGGAAGTACCGCACACCGGCCAGCAGCTCAATGTTGAGGCACTTGCACAGGAAGCCACAAGCACAGCCAGCGTTCTTGAGGAAGTTGAGTTCGAAGTTATGAAAATCGTTTCGCCGGACGATCTGGTGAGTCGTTGCAAAATTGTATACTTGCAGAGCATTGTAAGGATCGTAGTTCAAGTAATCCAAGCCACGCAAGTTCGAATAAACTGGCGAGCCGGAAATTGAAGCTCGAGCATCGCTGGGGAACAGACCCCAATATCGGAACTCCCATCCCTTGCCATTGCAACCACGACGGCCAATCACTCCTTCAACACCACCGAATGTGCCTGAATCGGCGTCGGTTGAGAACAAGTAATCGCCACTCGGATTCGCACTCAGCGAGTAATCGTCTTCAAAATCACGATTGAAAATCAAAGCTCGAGATCCCACGATCCAGTTGGCTTGCTTGGAGCGAGCTGGAGCGAATGCAGCAGCCGGGGCGTAGGCTGGTGCTTGAGCGTAGGCTGGTGCATACATGGGTGCCGGAGCGCAACCAACATTCGAATTGGGTGCAACGACACTCTGGTAAACAGGAGGAGCACTACCGACTCCAGGTGCACCGATGTAAGAACCGGTATCACATCCATAGCCACCCTGTCCGTAAACATTGACTGGTCCTGAAGGATAGCTTTGAACTGGAGCATTGTAGGTTGGACCAGAGTATGCTGGTGCGCCACCGTATACTGGTGCTCCGCCGTAAGCTGGAGCGCCGTTGACTGCGGGTGCTCCTTGAGGAACGCCGTTGAACGCTGGCGTTGGTGCGCCTTGTCCGGGTGGCGTATACGTTCCCGATCCCTGAGGAACCGTTTGGAGCGGGGCCGAAAAATTTTGGACGGGGTTTTGAATTGTGTGATTAACGGCTGGCGCAATCGCGGGTTGGCCGAGCGGCCCTGGTGCCGGACCGTCCTGCCGATAGGCCAGGTGCTGGGCCGGACTGCCTTGATAAGGCGATGTCATATTGTTGTAGTTGGTCGTTGGGTACTGAGGCAACAATGTCGACTGTGTTGAGCCATATTGCCCATTGACCGTCGAACCAACTGCCAAGCTTACCAAGACGGCCAGGCTGCCGAATATAGTTCGCTTCATTTCTCAACTCCTTTTGGTACTTGCCGAACCCAGTGATCTGATCATTCAAATCGCTGTTGTCGGCATACTGATCCCTGCGCATCCATACGCCAAGATCCAGAAACAAACAAACGAAACGAAAACTGAACAGGTTCCGTTTCTGCTAATCAGATCGGACATGCCGCTCGAAACAACCAAGCCCATTCTGCCACAAATACCGAAATAGACTGTGCTTCAACGTTGCAACCTTCAGTGTTGGAAATACTGTAATTTCAGGAACGATAGATGCGATTCAGAGACTCTTCGAAACCGCCAGACAGAACCTGATCCATAAGCTTTAACAGACCGTTAATCTTTAAAGCAGAAAAAGACTACAGGCTCTACAGATTGATGAGACAGTTTGACCAACCGGTAACCTTCCCGGAACCCGCAAACTTCAGCCTCTTGAAACAGACGATCCTGGTGATTTCACAGGCACGATTGGTCAATGTGATACTGCTGGCATTTCAGGATTGAGTTCCTGATTCTGTACAGACGGATCGAGTCGCACAGACGGATCGAGTCGCACAGACGATTTGAATCGCTCAAGTGTATCGAATTCAAAAACGCTCTGCAGATGTTTCGGCGATTCTATGTGACCGCCTTTTCAATTCCCAATTCAGTAATACTGACAAGCGACTGGAAAGGAATATTGTGCTGTGCGAATAATTCGCCGGCACCATCCAGCCGGTCGACGACTGCGATGACTTGCTGGATTTCCAATCCAAATTCGCGGGCCTTTTCAATGGCTCGCAAACTGCTTCCTCCCGTGGTCACCGTGTCTTCGACAATCACGGCAGTATCACCGCTGTGGACCGGTCCTTCTACATCCTGGCCGGTTCCGTGGGCCTTGGATTCCTTGCGAACAATAAACCCGCGGATCGAAGTACCTCGCTGCCAACCGATCGCGGTGACGGCGGCCGTGATCGGATCCGCTCCGATCGCCATTCCGCCGACCGCATCCGGAAAGTCCGGTTCCAGCAGGTCCAGGATCCCATGGGCGATCAGATTTGAACCCTCGCCGGTCAAAGTTAAC
The DNA here is from genome assembly GCA_964583205.1 of uncultured Pirellulaceae bacterium. Taxonomy (GTDB): domain Bacteria; phylum Planctomycetota; class Planctomycetia; order Pirellulales; family Pirellulaceae; genus CALMEE01. The sequence continues at coordinate 2,970 of CAZOXC010000105.1, forward strand.
TTGCGACAATCCAGATAAAAACTGGCTTTTTTGCCAGAAGCCAACGTAAAATCACCGAACTTCAGGGCGTGTTCCTTGATCAACTGGATCAAGCGTTGTTTGTCATATTTCATGATTTCATTCATTGGCGTTTCGCTGTGGAATGATTGGGGTAGTCTATAGTTGGCCACTTGCGGACAGCCACACATTATTAAGTGCCGGAAACAAATTTGCAAAACCTGATCGTAATCAATCTGGATGGCTTGGGAGCTCGGTATCTGGGACCCTATGGAAACACCTGGGTCGACACTCCCGCAATCAACCATCTGGCGGCCCAAAGTGTGATGTTCGAACATGCCGTGGCCGAAAGGCAATCAGCCGGACAAGCCCTGCGGTCTCTGTTGAGCGGAAAACTCGCCCTGCCAGACAATGGTTTTACACAGGCAGCGGATTTGCTCAAGCCGTTTGAAGATTGCTGGCTGGTTTCCGACAGCGAGTCGGTCAGTCATTCCAGTCTGGGCGACTACTTTGACAATAAACTTCATGTGCCCACCGAAGTCCTGCGCAAGGCCGAAGACCCAACCGACACGCACTTGTTCACCATGTTCGCCAATTTCTGCGAACAGGTTCCCAACCTGCAGCCACCTTTTGTAGCTGTTCTCAACTCGGAGTCGCTGACTACGTTGTGGGATGCTCCCACAAGTATCGCGCGTGAATTCGGCGATGAAGAAGATCCGGATCCCTACTCCGATCCACAAGCACCCTCGCTGGTATTTGAATCAATTGACGAAGCTGATCCAGATCAACTGCTGAGCTATTCTCATGCTTATGCAGCTCAAGTCAAAATCGTTGACCTCTGCATCCAGCTCTTAATCCAATCACTCGAAGATCGGCAACTGTTAAGTAACAGCAGATTGATTTTCACGTCTTCTTTCGGATACCCAATGGGCGAACACGGGTTTGTTGGACCAAATTCCGATTGTCTTTATGGCGAGCAGACTCATGTTCCGCTGATCGTTAAAGATTTGGCCAAAAGTTCCGGGCAACGTCATCAACCAATTTTTCAAACCTATCGACTGGGAGCGGCCCTCGGCTGTCACCAAGCGGCCACGACCAACGCCGCACAAACACCAATTGCATTTTGCCAGGGTAACAATTCACGATTGGTCAGGACTCCTGTCTGGAGCTTGGTCCAATCTGCCGACAAGCAGCGGCTGTTTATCCAGCCAGACGATCGCTGGGAGACGAACGATGCCGCCGACCGTTGCCCGGCAGTCGCAACGGCTTTGGCGGACGTGATTGAAAACGAATTTGATGCAGCGCTGGATAAGGGATCTGTGGATTTTTCAGTTCCAGAAATCGCATTGACGCCTGTAGAGTAAGCTCTCAGGATCTTCCAAAAATGTTGCTTGGCTGGCTCAGGCCCCGCATTTGTTTCTTAAGTCAGGGCAAGCTGGGGATTTGGGAAACTTTCGAGCCTTGCGAATGGTCGATTCAGAGCTTGTTTGTCCCGTTTCGACGCTAGCGAGTTCGAAAAGCGCTATGGAGACGCGAAAAACCGACTGATAGTATTCGCGGTCTTAAATTTCGGTTTGATCAGATAGAGTCGTCACCGCCAAATGACAGGACAAGGAAGTCCGAACCTGGCAAGGCGAATTTCGCGCGCAATGGTTGAGATCATTTGCGCGGCGAAAATCCCGCTGTTGATAGTTGCGTGCATCTCCGCATGCGCTGCCTGCTGCGCGCAAGAACATCCGATCGAAGAACTCGACTCCAGTCAACGCGCTACATTTCGATTCACTTGGGGCGGCGGTACCCAGCGAACTTGGCAAGTCGCCATTGATGCCGGCAGTAGTCCCATTCGTCTGGTCCGGACCCTGGGCATCGATCCTCACACACCCGGATCAGTTTATCCGGACGACTCCAAGATCCACAGCAGTTCAAAATCTGCCTGTTCTTTTGGAGGATTCGATTTTGAAGTTCCGGCTGATCCCGACCTGTCACTTTCGGTCACTTTCTTTACAAACGAACTTGCCGGATTTCGTTATCAGCAAACCATCTCGGTAAGCGACCTGCTGACCCAGTCGCAAGGCGATCAACTGGACGACACTGGAAACCGGTACAGCATTGGACGGGCACCCGGGGATCAATTGCATGTCGAGTTCGCCCGGGACTCGCTGGTCTTCAACACGGGCGACACATTTACATTCGATGTCATCCCGCGAGTTGGCATGAATGTCGGCTCCAACATGAAACTCCATGTGCAACTGGTCGAAACACGAACAAACGAACTCCAGTGGGACAACGAGTTTAACGCCAACGTTGCCCAGGATGGCCAGATACAACCTTTTTCGCAAATACAAATTCCCTTGCCGGATCGAGAAGGGGCTTACCGAGTTGATCTGCGATTACAAAATCGAAATCTGCGCAACTGGAACCAGAACCTGATCTCGCGATCGGTCGAATTGGCGGTCGCCGACACCAGCGCACAGCCAGCGTTGGCTTCCAACGTCTTCTGGAGCGAGTTGGCTTCATTGGATCCGGCCAAGCAACACTCGAACAAAGGTGACCTGCGGCAGAGAATTGCTCAGTTGTCAGGGTTCCGCAAGAACACGCTGGATGGAAATGCCCGCTGCCGCACTGTGGGATTCGAGAACCGGAACCTGTTGCAAATCGATCCCGGTGGATGGAACACGATTGAGATCCCTGTTGACCAAATTGGCAAACCGCACATTGTTGAGGTTGAATATCTGCATGACCGGCCGATGCGGTTGGGAATCAGTTTTCTGCAACCGGACGCCGCTGGCCAGATTTCTCATTTCGGATCTGACTCGGGCGTCTCCGTTCCCCAGTCCACCTTGTTACCGGGACCGTTGAATGTGCCGGAAATACGAACTCATCGGATGGTGGTTTGGCCTAAACACAAACAGCCACTGTTGTTGTTGGCAAATCGAGATGACCGGGAGTCCGTGAAGATCGGCGCGATCCGGGTCTTTTCGGGGCCAGACAAACTGGCGCCGGCCAGCGCGACTCAGTGGCCGGAGAATAAGCGCAAGTACATTGCCTATCTGGAAAAGCCGCTGTTCCTGCAGCAGTTTGACGCGACTCGACAAATTGACTTGGCGTCCAATCAGTTAATTGAAGACTGGCAAACCTGCCTGGAGGCAACTGAACGACTGATTCAACACTTGAAAGCCAACGGCTATACCGGGCTGGCGCTGACAGTCGTTAGCGACGGTGCCTCGCTTTATCCCAGTCAACTTCTGCAACCGACTCCGAAATATGACAACGGACGATTCTGGTCGGATGGCCGAGACCCGATTCAAAAGGACATGCTTGAGCTGATTCTCAGGCTATGTGATCGCGAGAAAATCGAAGTCATCCCGGTGATCGAACTGTCGACACCGTTGGTCGAACTTGAAAGCCTCCGCCACCTCGATCCAGATTCAATCTCTGGAGTGGACCTGGTCGACTATCGAGGCAATCGTGCCGACCTGGAAATCGCTGACCGGTTTGCCGTCTACAATCCAATGGACACTCGAGTGCACTCGGCCGTCCAGCGTGTCTTCGAAGAACTGATGCAACGCTATGGCTCGCATGCTTCACTGGCGGGACTGGGACTCAAAATGTCCCCCGAAACAATCGTGCCTTTGCCGGGTCCCTCCTGGGGACTGGATCCCACAACCGTCTCCCGCTTCGCCAAAGATCTGGAAATCAAATTCGCAAGCCCTAACGGTGACTTCACCGAAATACGCAGACAAGTGTTATCCGAGTACGGTCAAGATTGGCTTGAATGGAGAACGGGCCGCATCAATTCGCTGCTGGAACGAATTGCTCAAACGATCAACAACACTGGCAACAACACTGGCAACAATGCGGGCAACAATGATCGAAGCTTGTATATTCTGCCAACCGATCTATATCAAATCGAGGAAGCTCGTACCAAGCTGAGCCCATCCTTGCGGAATTCTGTAGATTTGCCGGGGACGCTGCAGCGGATCGGGCTGGACTTTGCGGCCATCGACAAGATGCCGGATACTGTTCTGCTGGCGGCGCAACGAATCGCTCCGGACAGCAAACTTGTTGACAACCGCACCGACATCCATGTGGCCAGTGACATTGAGACGCAAAAGTTTCTAGGGGCCGTTGCCGATGGCAAACTGTTTACCTGGCGACATCGTTGGACTCATTTTTCGCAACTGCAGGCGGTCAACCCGTTCGGGACTCAAGCGATCGATTTATACCGAATTCAGCCATTGTCGCCTTCTGGATTCTGGATTCGCAGGAACTTGACCAAAGCGTTGGGCGAGAGCGACGCTCAGATCATTGTCGAAGGTGGTTGGTTGCTGCCGACCGGACAACAGGGATCGATGGCCGAATCGATTGATGTCTTTCGCCAGTTGCCGAGAAGCAAATTCGTCGGGGTAACTCCGACTGATGAATCCAAGGCGCACGATCTGCTTACCGTCCGGCAACTGGAATCACAAAACCAAACCTATTTTTATGTCGTCAATCCGACGCCCTGGGTTCTGCAATGCGAACTGACTGCCAATGTAACTCAGGCGACGCTGACTTCGCTGTCAGATCGAGATTTAAATCTGATTCGCAAAGCAGATCGATCGGCAATTCAAATCGAGTTACAACCGTTTGAAGTGATTGGCGGCAGGACCGAAGAGCCCGGTTTTGCAATTGTTGACTATCGAGTCGAAATGGATCAGACGCTGGTCGATGCGATGCGTCAACAACTGGATGTGCTGTTGACCAAAGTCAGCCGAGTCGAGCAAACAGAGCCTCGTTCGGTCCTCAGCAACACCGGTTTCGAAGGCGAGTTGGAAAATCGCAGTACCGGCTGGCAGATCAATTCGGCGAATCAGGACAGCATTCAGTTTCAGCAGATTGACGATGCTCGCGAAGGCCAGTATTGCTTGAATATGAAATCGGCTGGCGCCAATGTGTTCTTGCGGAGCAACCCGGTTTCACTCACCGAGACTGGTCGACTTTCGGTCGTCGCCTGGATGAGAACGATCGATGAAAACTCGCCCAATGTCAGAATCTCGATTGATGGTGAGCATCGAGGTCGATCCTACTACCGG
>CAZOXC010000106.1:0-8024 GCA_964583205.1 uncultured Pirellulaceae bacterium
ATCATGAGGAGCCTTGCTGAATTCGTTCAGTATTCAGTTCCGAAAGATTCAGGCCGGACTGGTTTTTGCCAGTTCGGCTTTTTTTTTTGCACTTACGATGGAAATTTCCAAAAATTATGCGAAAGTATTAAGAACTCGACGGCCATCTTTCGAATGACGTTGGGTGTTATCGGTAGGTGTTCCATTGAACTATGGAACCTAATCATGTTGACGAACGTCTCAAAGCTACACGGCTTTTCGTGAGACAAAATTAATGCCCCGTTTTGGAGAAAAACTTATGAACAAATTTTTTAGTCGATCCCTGATGATGCTGGCTGCTCTTGCTATGGCAATGCCAATGGTAGGCTGCAGTGGCAGCCCTGGCGATGTTGTTGTTGGCGAAGAAATGCGAAATGCTGACTTCAAAGAGGGTGGCGAAAAATCTGACTCTCACCTGGGTGAAGAACTCGATGTAGATGTTCCCGATGGAGCGCAACCGGTCAACTAACCGGATTGGATACATTTCAATATTAGCCGAGGCGGAACTGCATGTTCTGTCTCGGCTTTTTTGATTTGTGCTGGCAATTCTTTGGTTCTGGCAATTCTTTGGTTCTGGCAGTTCTTTGGTTCTGGCAGTTCTTTGGTGCTCAATCTTTCAGTACCTTGTGCCAAATTCGCCTTTGGTGGCATTCGAAAAACGAACCGGTGAGCCCAGGTCGAACCCAGCTTCGATCTCTATTGGCTGTTGCCAATTAATCGACTTGTCTAAGCAACAAGAATTCCGGTTTTCGTTTAAACGCGCTGACAATAACTCTACCAGCAATCAAATCACGAATATCGAACGGAGTTTCTCCAGGCGACCGATCGTCTAATTGTCGGCTACAACTTGCAACCATTAAACATGGAACTTAATCAAGTTGACGAACGTCTTAAAGCTACACGGCTTTTCGTGAGACAAAATCATTGCCCCGTTTTGGAGAAAAACTTATGAACAAATTTTTTAGTCGAACCCTGATGATGCTGGCTGCTGTTGCTATGGCAATGCCAATGGTTGGCTGCAACCCCACAGAAGTTGTTGTTGGCGAAGAAATGCGAAATGCTGACTTCAAAGAGGGTGGCGAGCAAGTCGACACTCACCTGGGTGAAGAACTCGGCGTTAAAGTTCCTCCGGGAGCGCAAATTGTCAACTAACCGATTTCATTAAATTCAATATTGGTCGAGAAGGAACCGCATGTTCTGACTCGGCTTTATTGATTCGTACCAGCAGTGCTTTGCTGCTTATCTTTCGATCCCGAAAACCTTGCGCAGATGACTGACGTGGTCGAGCGTGCATGGGAGCGGAGCTCTCCCGCCCCGGACATTGATGTTGAACAACAACCCAAAATAGAATCCAGGCAGCTGGCCATGGAAAACGCCAAAAAGCTGGCACCAATCCTGTCGCTGGCCGGTGGCGAAACAACCAGCAATTAGCCGGGCATCGTTTTGCTGCTTGTTTCTTTGCGGTAGACGTTTGAGCCCCTGAATACCGCTGGCCCAATCAACAATTCCTTGGCCGGCAGGTGCGCCGGCTGATTTTCCCAATTAATCGTTCGCCGCAGCCGGGAATCCAGTAAATTGATTGGCTGATTTCGTATATCAACTACCGGATTCTTCCTGCGATTACCTCGTGGCCCCAAGCCGGGAGTACCGCAAAAAATGGGGCGAAAACGGTTCCGGGAAAATTGGCCCTTGTGGATATGGCCCTGATCCGTCATGATTTTACGTCTGGAAATCAAATAAAAAATTGTACGTTAAACAAATTTTCTAACAGACGAATTGAAGAGTAAATGGCTCGTTATACCGCTGCGAAAGGCCGAGTAAACCGTCGGCTCGGAACGCTGATTTATGAAGACAATGGTGCCTCCAAAGCAATGGAGCGTCGCGGCAATCAGCCGCCAGGGATGCACACACGCGGTCGCCGACCATCCAACTATGGTCTGGCTTTGATGGAAAAGCAAAAGATCAAGCACTATTACGGATTGGGTGAACGTCAACTGCGACGTTACTTCGGAAACGCCACTCGCATGAAGGGCAACACCGGAGAAAATCTTTTGATGATGTGCGAACGTCGCTTGGACAATGTGATCCGCCGAGTTGGCTTGACCAAGACTCGTCCACAAGCTCGGCAGGGAGTCGCTCACGGTCACTTCCTGGTGAACGGTTCCAAAGTGGACAAGCCATCTTTTCTGGTACGCCCCGGTGATGTGATTTCGGTTCGCAATCGCACGAACTTGCGAAATGTTTACCAGGGCATCGCCGCCATGGGAGTGGAAGGCGTCGGACTGGAATGGGTCGCCTTTGACAACGAAACATTGACGGCCACAGTTCAAGGTGTGCCTAGCGCTGAAGACATTAGCTTGCCAGTTGACGTTAACAACGTCGTTGAGTTTATGTCACGATAGTTGAGGTTAATCAATCTCAAGATAATTCATTTTCGGCAAGTCATTTTCGGCTTGCCGTTTTTTTTCATCCAGGCTGAAGATATGCATTCGAAAGTAGTAGTAATTGGTGGTGGACCCGGCGGATATGCGGCCGCGTTCCTGGCGGCGGACGAGGGCATGGATGTCACCTTGATTGAAGCCGAATCGAAACTCGGTGGAACCTGTTTGTTGCGAGGATGTATTCCTTCAAAAGCTCTGCTGCATGTCGCTCGAGTCATTTCCGAGGTCGAAGAACTCAATGCCGACTGGGGCGTGCAGTTTGGCGAACCCAAGGTCTCTATTGATCAACTGCGAGCCCGCAAGGACAAAGTCATTACAACATTGTCGGGCGGTTTGGGACAACTGGCCAAACGTCGCAAGGTCAATGTTATGCATGGTCACGCTTCGTTTGTGGACTCAAAAACAATCAAAGTCGCTGGCGAGGGCCTGGCGGATGACGGGAATGTCACCTTCGATCACTGTGTGATCGCCACTGGCAGCATTCCAGCCATGCCGGGTGCCTTCAATATCGGCAGCCCAAAAGTCTTCGACTCCACAGGCGCACTAAAGCTGGAGGAGATTCCCGACACCATGCTGGTGGTCGGTGGCGGCTACATTGGTCTGGAAATGGGAACAGTCTATGCCAACCTGGGTTCCAATGTCAGCGTTGTTGAACTGCAAGATGGCTTGCTGATGGGTGCAGACCGCGATCTGGTGCGACCGCTGGAGAAGCGTCTCAAAACCCTGTTCGAAGATCGGATTTTCACAAACACCAAGGTCGGATCACTGGGGATGAAAGGTGATCAAGTCGAAGTGGCTTTTGAAGGCCCTGGGAAATTTGGCACTGAGAATTATGACTCGGTTCTGGTTTCGGTCGGGCGTCGACCGATGACCGACAAAATCGGCCTCGAAAATACCAAGTGCAAGACCGACGAACGCGGCTTCATCCGGCATGATGATCAGATGCGGACCGATGACCCCAACATTTTTGTCATCGGTGATGCGGCTGGCGAACCAATGCTGGCTCACAAAGCTACTCATGAAGGCCGATTGGCAATCGAAATCATCTCCGGCAAAAACATGATTTTTGACAAGCGTGCTATCCCGGCGGTCGTGTTCACCGATCCGGAAATTGCCTGGGCAGGAATCACCGAAGAAGAAGCCAAGCAATCGGGCAAGCCCTATGAAGTCGCCGCTTATCCCTGGGCCGCCAGTGGGCGTGCACAGGCGCTGGGACGAACTGACGGACTAACCAAATGGATCGTTGATCCAGACACCGAATGCGTGATTGGCTGCGGCATTGTGGGGCCGGGCGCTGGAGAATTGATTGCTGAAGCTGCGCTGGCAATTGAGATGAGCTGTGAAGTTCGTGATATTACGGAAACGGTTCACCCCCACCCGACCTTAAGCGAAACGGTCATGAATTCTGGTGAAGTCTATTTCGGAACCGCAACCGAAATCTACAAACCCAAAAAGAGCCACAGCTAAGACTAACTCCTGTACGAAAGCGTTATGTCTCAACGAGAATTAAGATCGCCACGCGAGATTGGCTTGATGAGGCGAGCCGGCCTGTTGGTCTGGCAAGCGCATCAGGCGGCTGCCAGTTTGCTGCGACCCGGAGTGACGACTGGCGAACTGAATCAAGCGGTTGCCGATACATTTTCTGCTGCGGATGCAATTCCGTTGTTTCTTAACTACCCCGGCGAGTCCACTCCTTTCCCGGCTGAAACCTGCATTTCAGTGAACGAGGAAGTCGTTCATGGAATTCCTGGTGAGCGAGCACTTGTGGAGGGCGATATCGTCAGCCTGGATACCGGCTGCAAAATCGACGGCTGGTGCGGGGACGCCGCAATCACTCATGCGATTGGACAGATCGACGATCAGACTCAACGGCTACTCAATGTCACATCGGGCGTGCTCGACCTGGCAATTGACTTGATGGGCAAAAAACGAATGTGGAGCGATGTAGCTCGCGAGATGCAGCAGTACGTTGAAGCTGCCGGCTTCTCGGTTGTAAAAGACATGGTGGGACACGGAATCGGTCGAGAAATGCACGAGAAGCCACAAGTGCCCAATTACTATTCAAAAGAATTCGCAGTCCACGAAGACTTTGACATTCGACCGGGCGTGGTGTTGGCGATCGAGCCGATGGTGAATGTCGGAACTTCAGAGCTGGCATTGCTGGATGACAATTGGACCTTGATCTCAGCTGACGAGCAGCCGTCGGCTCACTTTGAACATACGGTCGCCCTTACCAAGAATGGTCCTCTCAAGTTGACCGGCCCACCCACTGAAAGTGAAATGGACCTGGTTCCTCAACAATTCCGGGACCCTTCGTGCTGGGCCGTTTGGTAAAACCGCTGAGCTTGCGGCACCGTTATTTCACAGGCTGATTCTGCAACCTAAACATTGGTCCAGTTTTTAGATTTTGCACTGCTCAAAACTGCATCGCAGATTTTTTGTGTTTCCAAAGCATCACGGAATGTAGGTCCAGCCGGTTCACCAGATTCCAGACCTTGTAAAAAGTCAGCGACCTGGTGAATAAATGAATGCTCGTAACCAATCTGCAGACCAGGCACCCACCATTTGTCCATATAAGGATGATCGCCGCCATGGTCGGTTACATGTACACTTCGCCAGCCACGCAATGCTTCGTCATCGTTATGATCGAAGTAACTCAAGCGGTGCAAATCGTGCAGATCCCAGGCCAGCGATGCGTTTTCACCGTTAACCTCAAAAGTGTAAAGCGCTTTATGGCCTCGGGCATAACGAGTTGACTCGAATATCCCCATGCTGCCATTGGCGAATCGGCAGAGAAAAGCACAAGCGTCATCGATCCCGACGGGCTCAACTTTTCCGGTGATATTGTGCATTCGTTCTTTGACAAACGTCTCGGTCATCGCCGACACTTCGGTGATCGGGCCATTGAGCCAGACAGCCGTGTCGATGCAGTGCGCCAACAAATCACCGGTGACACCTGACCCGGCTGCTTCCACATCCAGTCGCCACAAAGCGTTTCCGCCTTGAGGAACATCATCGGCAATCGTCCAGTCCTGCAGGAAGTTTGCTCGGTAATGAAAGATTTTTCCCAGCTTCCCTTCGTTGATCAGATTTTTTGCCAGAGTGACAGCGGGAACTCGGCGGTAGTTGTACCAGACGATATTTGCAACGCCCGCCGATTCGACCGCCGCACACATTTCTTCACCCTCGGCTGTATTCATGGCCAGCGGCTTTTCACACAAAATCATTTTGCCGGTAGCAGCGGCCGCCAGCGCGATTTCCTTGTGCAAATTGTTGGGAACACAAATATCGATTGCATCGACGTCGTCCCGTTCAACCAATTTGCGCCAATCGTTTTCGGTCGACTCGTATCCCCAGCACTTGGCGAAATCACTTACGGCTTCCTGATTTCGAGCACAAACTGCTTTGAGGACCGGTCGATGCTCAAGTTCAAAAAAGTTACTGACTTTTCGATACGCGTTTGAATGCGCGCGTGCCATAAACCCATAGCCGATCATGCCAATATTAAGATTTTTTGCCATTTGTCTTCCGTTGTTCATCCGCTGATGTTAATCGCGCTAAATTTGAATGCGCTGAAGTTTGATTACGAAGTGAGCTGGTTAATTCCAGCTTGTTAATTCCAATTGTGTGCTTCACGCACTTGCAACATGACCGTCAATATATCCTGCCAGATCTCGGCGCTGGTCAAGGTCGCGTTGGGGAACATACAGCCATCCCAGCAGATATGCTGAATCCCTCGCTGACTTGCATCCTGCAGCCAAAGTTCACTGCACTTTACGATATCCAGTTTTCCATTTGGATCATTGGCCGGACAATGTCTGCCGGTTTTGTCGTGCGAACCACTCCCTTTCACACTGCCATCGTTTTGAGCCACATGGAAGTCAATCGTCCAGGGGCGCAGCGCATCCGTCATCTGCCGATAGGCTGCCCAGAATTCATCGTCCGAGTGACCTTCGTTCAACAGGCCGTGTTCTGGCGCGTTGTAGCCCAGCAGGTACAGATAGGTATGAGCCAGGTCCGCTTGAAATCCAACTGTTTCCCGGTCATCCACCATTTCCAGCAAGTTGACCATGTCTTTCCACGAATGCATTCCGCCCCAGCAGATTTCGCCTTCAGCCGCCAATCTTTCACCATGATCTTTGGCCACAGCTGCCGCCTGGCGAATCGTATCGGCGACTCGAGCCTGACTGGCTTGAGGATCTTGCGACCAGTCAGCCGGACTACAGGCCGAGTCAATTCGCACCACTCCGTAAGGCCGCACTCCCCACTCGCGCAACAACTGCCCAATCCGACAAGCCTTGCGAACCGCCGTCACAAACCCTTCGATTTGTTCTTCGGTGCCCATCGAGTTGCCTTCGAACCAGATCGGAGCAACGACAGAACCGACCACGAATCCATGATTGGTGATTTTTTCAGCTGCGCGTTTCAAGTCATCATCGCTGATATCGATATTGATATGCGGGTCATACAGAAACAGATCGACGCCATCAAACTTCTGGCCATTCACTTCGGCTTCGCTGGTCAGCCGCAGCATCGTATCCAGATCAATTGCCGGCTCTTCGGCGTCCGGACCCTTGCCGACCAGCCCGGGCCACATGGCGTTATGAACTTTGGGATAGCTGCTCATAATAATTCAATTCCCTGTAATCCAATTTTGTTTAGTTAAGTTGTTTTGTAGTCGCCTACGTTGGGAACCTGATCGAAAATATCGGGTCCAAAATATCGCAAGCCAACAAGTCGCTCATTGCCGGTATTTTCAACTTCATAACCGGCTACCGCCGCCTGATGCGAAATAAATACTTCGTCCGTAGTGTGTTCGCCGAAACGAATCAGAACAGGCGTCTGCAAATCGAGTTTCCCGATTCGGCCTTGCCCCTGCACCGTAATCCAGCCGCTTGCTCCGGGATCGGTTACGATACATTTGGCACCCGGTTCCAGGGTAATCTCTTTTGCACTGAACAATTGGCGATCATTGACCAGACCATAGACAACCCAACGATCAACCCAGCCCTTGCCTTGCGCAGCGACAATCGGTTCCAGGTAGTTGTTCCGTTTGAAATTAGGGTCGATGTTCTTCGCCCAATCCAGCTGCGACACAATAAAGTTCAAATTCTGATGGTGTTGTTCCGGAACATCTTTTACCAACAGAGACCAGGGAACGTAGCGGCCTTCCACGATGTTCTGATACATTCCGAAAACGTCACTGCCCCACTGGGGTTCGTAGGTACAGAGCGAACCGGGAGCATGTAAAACTCCTGGCGGGATCAACCAGCCGGTGCCTCGTTTCAACCGGTAGGCGCGAGACAAATCCAGGATTCCATTCTCGCCCTTCTCCCAATTTTCCAGGCAGCGCACGATATCGGCTTGAGTTGTTCCGGGTTCCAACCCCATAAAAGTGTAAGGAAAATTGTTGTCGCAATTATTGTATTGCGGTGGAAAGTAGTAACTCTCCGGCTTGCCTTCCTGGTCGGTCAGGGCAGCGTGTTCGAAGCTTTGATGCATATGGTGCGGAATTGGGCCCATGTTGTCGAAGAATTTTGAGTAGACGGGCCAGCGTTGGTACTC
>CAZOXC010000107.1:0-8010 GCA_964583205.1 uncultured Pirellulaceae bacterium
AAATGATTGGAGCGATCCGAGTCGCTCGGCACATCGTGTTTAAGAATTACAAATCGAGGCATTACATAATTGTTGCAAGGCGATCCTGGCCTGGCGAGTATGGGCAATTGTTCATCGAACCGCACAGCAGCTTAACGACCGATAAAGATCGTATCTTTACCCTCGATCGGAACCCGCAGCCGATCGCTGGTCGCATTGACTGCAAACGTGGATTCACCTTCCTGGACAGCTTCCAGGGTAACCGGGAAACTGATACTTTCGCCGGCTCGCAAAGACTGTCGCGGCTCAAGTTGAATCAGCGAACCGTCCTGCGAACTCGAAAACACACCCAGGTTTGAACTGGCGGTTCCCGCGTTCTGCAACTGAGTTCCAGTGGGCACCAACAAATCGATGGCAACATTTGACTCGGCAACTGAAGAGTTGTTGGTAACGGTTACCTGAAACACAACGTTTTCACCAACCTGCATATTGCGGTTGAGTGCTCGCACGGAAACGTCCAGCGCTCCGGTTGGGTCATCGGGAATTCGAATTCCGCCTTCGCCCTGACCTGCGCCTTGACCTCCAGTGCCCTGTCCACCCGTACCTCCGCCACCAATGGGCCCGCCTTGAAGATTCGGATCGATCGCCGCATCAGCGGGCTCGATACGAATCGAGACACTGGTGGTATCGCTCTGACCCAGCGGCGTCGTAACGGTGGAGCGGCCGAACGCGTTACCGGCCACGGCATCAGCACGGAAGAACACTTCGATAATCTGACTGGCACCCGGCTCGAGTCGCCCGATGTCGAACGCCATGTCATCGCCGATGAACCGCATGGGGACGGGACTGCGTCTTAGCGGTGTCATCGAAGTCACGTCGTACTGGCTGAGTACCGTCACGTTTTCCAGCGGCACGTTGCCCAAATTTTCAACGGTAGTTCGAACGAGGATTTCCTCGCCAACTCGAACCACGCGATGCGATTCCATGCCAACTCGCACTCGCGAATCAACTACATTGGTAACTTCCACGCAGCGTCTGGCAGTGACGGTATCGTTTTCCGACGTGATGAGGACATCAAAGCATCGAGTTCCGGGTTGCCGCGCGACAATTGGCAGCGTGGGGATGGGGAAATCCCCGCCCGGCTCGATCGAGGGGACTGGTCCAAAAGCAATTGGGCTGGGGAAGCCCGGCGACTCAAGACCTTCATCAAGTCGAATTTCGATTTGTACGTTTTCCAGCGGTTCATCACATCGATTCACAATTGCGAAATCAAAGTTCATCGAATCGCCAAGTCGAGCTTCGGTGGGACCGTTAATTTTCAAGTCTGTGCAAGGTGCCGCAATTTCGATTTCGGTACAAGCTTCTGTTTGAAGGTTGTCCGTCGAACTGGCCACCTCGAAACAAATTCGATTGGTGCCTCGGTTTGCCGATTTCATTTTCACCCGGATGATTCGTGGATTGGTACCAGGTGCAATTTCGCCAAGCTCCCATTGGTATTGGTTACCAAACTGACTGGGCTTGGGATCGCTGGATATATATTGAACATCCCCGGCCAGATCGCTGGTGCGAACCACGACATCACGCGCGACCTGGTCGCCAGGGTTGGTTATCTCTATTCGATATTCAAAAGGCTCGTCGACCTGTGCCGTACGGTCACCGATGGCTCGAATGGTGAGCGCCGGTGAACTCCAGAAAACGGAAGTGATTCCGCTCTCCAGAACAATTTCCCGATCACCAAACAAGGCGGGGCGAACGATGTCGACTCGGACATTGGTCTGCCCGGCAATCGCCTGGCCAGCCGGCTGACGAATTTGCACAGTCGCCTGACCATCGGAGTCGGTTGTGACTTCACGCGATTGGGTACCTTCCGGAGCAAACTCGGCAGGCACACCACCAATGATCTCATAACGCACGTCCCAGTCTTTAACACCGGACCCGTCCGATGACCGGTTCAGATTGACCGACAGTGGAAACACCGAACCTGCGGTCGCTCGAGCCGGCGCGGGAATCAGCCAGTTGGCATCGACCCAGTGAATGATTGTACTGGCACGTCGCCTGTCCCAGCCCTTGGCTTTGGGCGCTACGCAAGTCAGATAGCTGGTACCTTCGGATGCAGAAGACAAACTGATCCAGGCTTGACCATCCTGGACCTGGATATCATCGACACGCGTTGGTGTGCCTCGCGAAATCAAGCGAGGCTTCAGCAAGGTGCGGCCCCAGGCATAGTCACCGTCTTTCTTGGCGGCGGAAGGCGAGATCAAACGATTGGAAATTGGATGGTCCAATCCTCCAACTTCGATGATCTGGCCAGCACTGTCTTGCGAAAGCATCCATTCCAGAGGCTGATTTTTTACGTAGTATCCGTCTTCGCCACAGATACCTGCCATCACAACCACTTCGCTGCCAACCGGAGCAACAATTCTGGAAGGCGTCATGATGATTTCGCCATGTCGACCGCGATGCAGTTTATCCAGACGCTGCCTGATGGGACCCGGTGTATGATTATGTTGTCTCGGCAGACCGCAACGCCCATTGGCACATGTTGCTGGCTGCGCCGGATGTT
Organism: uncultured Pirellulaceae bacterium; assembly: GCA_964583205.1. GTDB lineage: Bacteria > Planctomycetota > Planctomycetia > Pirellulales > Pirellulaceae > CALMEE01. Next base: position 2,543 of record CAZOXC010000107.1, read on the forward strand.
GGAATGCAGGAATCACTGGCCCTGAAGCGCCGGTTTGTGGAAAATTAACGGGCGGAAGGGTGTTCGTGGGTACCGTAATCACATTCGGTGGCACGGTCGAAGGCGGTAAAACCTGTCCGGTTGAATTGCCAAACGGACTTAGAATTTCTGTCGAGTAAGGCGCGAATATCGATCGGCCTTCCGGATCAATTGCCGGCAAGCGGATTTGTGCAGCAAGATGGTCGACAACCAGCCCAGAGAAACTCAACCAACAGACCACAAACGCAGACAATATTGCCTGAGCAAGCCGACTGTTGATCCGTATTGTTAAAGTCTGTAGTTGCATCGTGCCGCAAATTCAACCATGAATTCAGTCCTGACGTCGAGCTTGTTGCTCGAGCGCGCATTGCAACGCGCATGCAAACGTAGCACACGATTAGGGAAGGTGTGGCGTTTTGGCAACAACTACTGTTGAGAAAATCCCACACATGGATTCAGATTTTGCGGCTTATGCTGAATTCAACAGCGCAAACGAGTTCTACCGCAGAAACTGGGACTCGTTTTACTTGCCATCGTTAATTAGTAACCCTATTTGGCAACGTTAATGGGCAACGTTAATTGTCATCACCGCTGGGCAAGTTAATGATCATTGAATCAGGCTGAAGCGGAGCGTCTCGACGGGGCATGTTTCTTTCTTTTTTAACATCTTCGATTACTCGCATATAATTAGGCGCGTCCGGATCCTTTTTATCCCTAATATCATTCTCTGCTTGAGGGCGCAAATCGGTCGGAACCACTAAAGGTGCGTATTCGGCAATCCGCGGCGCAATATCAAAGGGGTCTTTCTTGAACCCCCACCACAAAACCAGTTGAGCGACCGGTAATGCCATCACCATGCCCAACAGCAGCTTGATGAACTCAACCTTCTTATTCTTCTTTCTGACAAAAGTTTTCTTTTTTGATGAGCGAGGTCGCCGGGCAACTGTTTTGTTAGGTTCCTCCTCGATGGCCAGACCTTGCTCTCGAGCTCGCCCTCGTGCTGTGGTTTTCTCGTAGGAAGGAGCCGGCACGATCCGGTCCAGCTTGCTGTCTTGCTCGCCAGTATCAATCACGACCCGATCGACATGTGGAACCATGGCTTCGACAGCCGAATTAGACTCCTCATCATCATCCTGAACGATCTCGGCAACAGGGGGACCGGTCACGTCGGAAATACGAAACACTTTGCTACAAAGTGGACACTTGACCTTGGCCGTGCTCTTGACGTTACTGGGTAGTCGAATTTCCGATTCACATGCATTGCATGCAATTACGTTCAATTCGTCACTTCCGGTTCCTGTACTCATTTCAACCCGCTAAAGCTGGTAAATCGGTTTCAGTTTTTTGGTGAGATACTGGATCAAGGGAGTATGATCGATCGGTCCACCTGCGACTTTCATCACCAATTCGCTGGCCCGATAGGATGCACCCTGTTTGTGAATGTTGTCCCTTAACCATTCTAACAAGTCATCAAATTTTCCGCGACGAAAATTGCCGTCCATTCCACCGATTTCTGATTCGGCCTGGGCATATATTTGACTTGCATAAAGGTTTCCCAACGAATATGTCGGGAAATAGCCGAAAAGCCCTGCACTCCAGTGAATATCCTGCAACACACCGTTCGCATCAGAGTCAGGACTAATCCCGAGATATCTTTGGTAGCGATCATTCCAGGCAGTCGGCAAATCCTTCACCGACAACTGGCGATTCAGCAATTCCTGCTCCAACTCGAACCGGATAATGATGTGCAAGTTGTACGTGGCCTCGTCAGCTTCCACTCGAATCAACGAGGGTCGCACATCATTCACAGCATGGAAGAACTGCTCAACATTCACGTCACTCAAACATTCAAACTGCTGCTGTGCAAGCGGAAAAAAGTAATCCCAAAAGGCCGCACTGCGACCCACAATGTTTTCCCAAAGCCGCGATTGGGACTCGTGAATCCCCAGACTGCAGTAGCGTCCCGGTGGTAGTCCGTATTGTTTCGCTCTCAACCCCTGTTCATACATCCCGTGCCCGGCTTCGTGCAGGGTTCCAAAGAAACACATATTAAAAAAGGACTCGTCAAATCGAGTCGTTATGCGAACATCGTCCGGACCCAACTCGGTGCAAAACGGATGATGGGCTGAATCCAACCTTCCTCGATCGTAGTTGAATCCAATTTGTCGAGACGCGTTTCGAGCAAACTGTTCTTGCTGCTGCTGCGGAAACTTTCGACTGAGGATCTCCACATCGGGTGCATGAGTCGCACCTCGAATGGCTTCGATCAATGGAACAAGTTCATTCTTTAAACCGTCAAGGACACTTGCCACTTCCGAAGTTTTCGCACCGGGCTCATAATCATCAAGCAACACGTCGTAGGGCGAATCCTCATATCCGCTGGCTTCAGCCACCTCGATCTTCAGCTTAACCATTTCCTCCAAACAGGGCGCGAACTTTTCGAAATCGTTTTCCTGCCGAGCCTCTACCCAAACCTGATGTCCCAATGCCGAACATCGAGTCAAAGCCTCCACCAGTTCGGTCGAAAGCTTGGTGTTCTTGTCAAACTGCCGCCGAGTCTCTCGAACCGTCGCCCATCGATCTCCATGGGGTTCGGCCGTATCAAGTTCCGATTCCAGCTCATGCAACCACTCACCAATTCGAGGATCCGTGTTGCGCTTATGAATTTCACCGGCCAGCATCATCAACTGCTCGGCACGATACCCGTTTCCTGCAACCGGCAGTTTGGTCTGCTGATCCCAATCAAGCAGCGCCTTAATCGAACTCAGTTTTTGAGTGTCTCGCAGATGAGCGACTAGCTGGTCAAAAATTTTGTCAGACATTGAATCCATTCAATCTCGAAAACTTATAGCAATAAAGATTTCACCGGACGAGCTTCTTCGACTCCCGTCAATCTTTGGTTCAGTCCCATATGTTTGTACACAAATCGATCATGATCAATACCCAGTCGATTCAAAATCGTCGCATTGATGTCACGAATATGTACGGGATCTTTCACAACGTTATAGCTAAACTCGTCCGTTTCGCCGTGAACAACACCAGGCTTGATGCCACCTCCGGCCATCCACATCGTATAACAACGAGGATGGTGATCGCGACCGTAATTGTCCTTGGTCAAAGCTCCCTGGCAGTAAATTGTGCGACCGAACTCGCCGCCCCACACGACCAGCGTTTCGTCCAGCAAACCACGCTCTTTCAAATCGTTGATTAAAGCCACTGCCGGTTGGTCGATATCTCGACACTGGTTTGCCAGATCCTTCGGCAGGTTGGCGTGTTGATCCCAACCGCGATGAAAAATTTGCACAAAACGAACTCCCCGTTCCGATAGCCGCCGAGCCAACAGGCAATTGTAAGCGAACGTTCCCGGCTTCTCGACATCGGGACCATAAGATTCCATCGTCGATTTGGACTCGCCAGACATATCAACCAGATCGGGCACGCTGGTCTGCATGCGGAAAGCCATTTCATATTGAGCGATTCGCGCCTGAGTTTCCGGATCCTGAGTAGCCCTGTAGGTCTGCTGGTTCAACTCGCCCAATGTATCCAGCATTCGACGCCGCATCCCGGAACTGACACCGTCTGGATTGCGCAAAAACAAAACTGGGTCCGGACCGGTTTGCAACAAGACTCCCTGATGTCTGGAAGGCAGAAACCCGCTCCCCCACAATCGATTGAAGAGTGCTTGCGCTTCTTTCCGGCCAGTCCAAGTCGAATTCAGGACGACGAAGGCCGGCAAGTTTTCATTTTCACTTCCCAAACCGTAACTTAACCAGGCTCCCAGGCTGGCACGGCCCGGCAACTCGTTCCCGGTGCAGATATAAGTGATCGCCGGGTCGTGGTTGATGGCTTCGGTCCAGACGCTGCGGACAAATGACAAGTCCTTAACGATCTTCGATGTGTGCGGAAGCAATTCGCTGACCCACATCCCATCGCCACCGTTATCATATTTTTCAAACTTGAATTTCGACGGTGCTACAGGAAACCTCTTCTGGCCCGAAGTCATGGTCGTGAGCCGCTGCCCATTTCGGATCGACTCAGGCAGTTCATTGTCGTACCAGTCGTTCATCGTTGGCTTATAGTCAAACGTATCCAGTTGAGACGGAGCGCCGGACATAAACAGGTAAATAGCCCGCTTGGCTTTCGGTGCGAAATGCGGAAGCTCGGGCAAACCCAGCTCTTGATCCTGAACAGCTTCTTGCTGCCGAGCGAAAGCCTGCCCCGGCAATAAACTTGCCAGCGCCGCCGTTCCCAGTCCCAACGCACCTTTGGCAAAAAATTGCCGCCGAGTCTCCAGCTTGACATAATCCGCGTAGAGTTTTCGAAAGTCATTCATGGTCGGGCATTCCAGGATCCAGTAATTTGCAAATACCGCCAACGCTATGGCTTGTTGACGAATTCATCCATGTTCATGATCAAATTGGCGGTCATCGTCCAGGCCGCCAGTTCCACCGCATCATATTTTTCTATGTCGGCCGGCAATTCACCGATCGCAATTAACTTGCCAGCCTCATCGGGCTTGGACTTAAACTCTTCGCGATTCGAATCCAGGTTTTGCAGAAACAAAATTGCTTCGCCGGTAGTGGGCATTCGCCCCAAAGCACGCCGGAACATCCGATCAACTTTTTCCTTGTCGGAGCCTTGTCGATCCAGCAACAACTGTGCGAAATAGCGAGCCGCTTCGACGTATTGCGGATCATTCATCAGCATCAAAGCCTGCAATGGCGTATTGGTTCGTTCGCGACGCACACTGCAAGACTCACGCGAAGGCGCATCCATGATCGACATCTGAGGCGGCGGCGCTGTTCGTTTCCAAAATGTATACAAGCTGCGTCGATGCACCTTGTCGTGACCGGCATCTTTTTTAAACCGCACCGTGTTGGAGCCCGAGTATCCAACGGCGAACCACAATCCATCGGGTTGCGGAGGTTTCACTCCGGGACCACCCAAGCGATCCACCAGCAAACCGCTGACGGCCAAAGCCTGATCACGAAGAGTTTCCGCGTCCAGACGATGTCGAGGTCCTCGCGATAACAATCGGTTGTCCGGATCGACTCGCAGTTTTCGGCGATTAGACACGGACGCTTGTTGATACGTTGCAGACATCACAATCAACTTGAGCAGCCTCTTGACGTCCCAATCCGATTCGACAAACTCAACCGCCAGCCAGTCCAGCAATTCCGGGTGGGATGGCCAACTGCCTTGCGCGCCAAAGTCTTCTGAAGTTTCAACAATTCCGGTACCAAACATCTGCTGCCAAAGTCGATTCACATGCACCCGCGCCGTCAAAGGGTGATTCGGTTCAACCAACCATCTGGCCAATCCCAACCGGTCGTTGGGAGCATCCTCGGGCATTGCCGGAAAGATCTTCGGTAACGCGCGCGTGACCGGGTCGCCCTGTTGATCATATTTTCCTCGCACCAAAAGATAGGATTGCCGAGGCTCTTTGGTTT
>CAZOXC010000108.1:0-2156 GCA_964583205.1 uncultured Pirellulaceae bacterium
GTCCAAGTAGATTGATAAGCGAGGATCTGTGCCGCGAGAACGTCGGCCCATACGAATTCAGAGCGAAAACTCGCCAGCGGGTTCGCGCAATAAGCAACCGGAACAAAAAATCGGAGCTACCATGAATCCAACTACCACCAATCCAGCTACCACGAACCCAACTACCACGAATCAAGTGCGACCATTCCACATTGCGTTCCCGGTCAACGACTTGGAGCAAGCGCGGGACTTTTACGGCCAGGTGTTGGGTTGCCCGGAAGGCCGTAGTTCAGAATCCTGGATCGATTTCGATTTGTTCGGCCACCAGATCGTGGCGCACTTTCAAGATCAGGGTCCGACCAAGTCCGAAAATTGCAATTCGGTCGACGATCATGCGGTTCCAGTACCGCACTTTGGTGTCGTGCTGACCATGGAAGACTGGAAGTCGTTGAGAGATCGTTTGCAGCAGGCCGAGATTGAATTCGTGATCGAACCCTACATACGTTTTGCGGGTGAAGTTGGCGAGCAAGCCACGATGTTCTTCCGCGATCCATCGGGCAATGCGTTGGAGTTCAAGGCGTTTCGGGACTTGTCGCAATTGTTTGCCAAATAACTGGCTGGCAAATTCTACGACCCCAACTTGCCTTGACCCTTTAAGTAATCGACAACGATGGCGGCCAGATTTTCTGGAGTGTCTGAATCGCCGGCCAAGTGAATTTCCGGTTTTTCAGGCGCTTCGTAAGGTGCGTCGATGCCTGTGAATCCTTTGATTTCACCCTTCCGCGCTTTTTCATAAAGCCCTTTGGGATCACGCTGTTCACAAACTTCGATCGGCGTGTCCACGAACACTTCCACAAAGTCATTCGATCCGCCGATCCCGGAAATGTACTCGCGCACCAAATCTCGATCTCGGCGATAAGGGCTGACGAAAGCGGTTAGAGTCAAGAATCCTGCGCTGCACAAGATTTCGGCAACCGCGCCTACTCGGCGAATATTTTCTTCACGGTCCTGTGGAGCGAAACTCAATCCGAACCGTTCGGCAAACTCTTCCCCGTAAGTCGGCTCCAGCAATTCGCGACTGGCATTCAATCCAAACCGCACATTGTCACCGTCCAGTACAAAGCTCAAAGCTCCCTGCTGGTTCAGCAACACGTCGACTGCGTTGGCGACTGTGCTTTTGCCACTGCCGCTTAAACCGGTGAACCAGACGACCGCGCCTCGGCTGCGCTTAACCGATTGCTCGTGCCAGGTGACGAGCGTTTTTTCTTTTTCATTCATTGGTTTCAATTCCCGCGAATTCACACAAGTTTGCATTTTGTACAGGTTGAGGGCAACTCCACACCAGGAAAAACATGGCTTGGCGACACCAGCGACCCACCGGGTGCGAATCCAAAAAGCCGGCACCCTTGGCCGCGGTCAAGGACGCCTGGGTGGCTCGCAGCACCAGGCTGTTGCAGTCAATCCGCAACCGTTCCGCATCGGCCGACTGATCGCCCTCGGCAATTTGAATCAGGTAATCGAAGGCGTCGTTCCATTGAGTTGCAAGTGCCTGGCAGGATTCGCTCAAGTGCTGCCTTTGAATCGACTCCTGTGCGATGAAGTCGATTGCGCCGCGAGCCAAACCAAGTGCCAGTGCCGATGTTTGCAAACCGCCGGTGTTTCCACCAATGCTGCTTTGCATGACATTGTCGGCCGGGCCAGCCAAGACATGTTCGTGTGGCACAAACACATTGTCACATTTCAAGGAGCCGGTCTGGCTGGACGAAAGCGCCGTCAATTCAGGACCGGCCTGGCAGAGCACTCCGGCCGACTTGCAATCCAGCGCTAACATGATTTGCGACTGATTTTCGGTCACAGCGCCCAGAACGATCCAGTCTGCATTCACCGCGCCGGTCACCCAGGGGCTGAATCCATTCAGTTGAAAACCGCCCTCGACCTCCTGGCAGAGCATCGCCGGTTTGCCGAGATGTCGACCGCTGGTGGTCAGGTGGCTGACTGCCAGGGTGGCAAATAGTTTTCCCCGGATCAAATCAGGCACCAACTTGCTGGCGAGCTCCGTGTTTTCCGATTTTTCGATGCGGCGGGTCGCGCCCTGACGCTGGGTGATAACAAACGTGGTGGTCAGGCAGGCGTTCGCCAGCTTGATATAGGCTAGATACAAATCTGCTGCATTCCCG
>CAZOXC010000108.1:2166-7984 GCA_964583205.1 uncultured Pirellulaceae bacterium
ATTCCAGCCTACCCCACCCCATTCAGCACCGGAAAACCACTTGAATACACCGGTCTTTGCGCACAAGTCCAGTTGTTGAAACGGAAAATCCTGACAGTCACGCAAAGTGCTGCTGCGAGCGGATAAATCGCCACAAAGTTCATCAAACGCTTTATCTTCGATTAATTGCGATAACACGGTGGTAACCAAGCTCAAGTCCTGTCGCAGATTTGGCCGATTTTTGGCAAAATGCGGTCCTACCTAATCGTATCACGCAACTACCCGGATCCGCAGGGGTAGCCAAACCAACCATCAAAGGAATGACTCGATGAGTGTCGTTGACGGAAGAGACAATCTTGCCAACCAAATCCAGTCCGGTGACATGCAAAAGGAAACCTTATTCAACAAGTGCATGTCGATCGCCAGTAACTTGTGGTGGAGCTGGAACGACGATGCGATCAGCCTGTTCCGCGATTTAGATCCCAAGCGCTGGAGTGAGCTCGATCATAACCCGGTTGCTTTGCTGCGAGAATTTTCGCCCGACAGACTGGAGCAACGCGCTTCGGAGATGGTGCTGTTCACGCGAATCAACCAATGCTATCGCCGGTTGAAAGAATACATGTCTCAACAGCGGACCTGGTCTTCGGCCAATGCCGGTGTGTTGGGAAGTAAACCTGTGGCTTATTTCTCTGCCGAGTTCGGGATTCACGAATCGCTTCCTGTTTACTCGGGCGGCCTGGGCGTATTGTCGGGCGACCATGTCAAAAGCGCCAGCGGTCTGGGAGTGCCCTTGATGGCGGTTGGACTCTATTACACACAGGGCTACTTTCATCAGCGTTTGAACCAGGACGGATATCAAACAGAAGAATACAACGACACTGCGACCGAAGATTTGCCGATTCGGGTTGTCAAGGACAGCCATGGCAAACCTATCATTGTCGAGCTGGAAACTCGCACTGGCAAGCTGTACGCCAAGGCCTGGATGATTCTGGTTGGTCGAGTCCGCTTGTACTTGCTGGATTGTAATGTCGAGGGCAATTCACCCGAGGACCGGTTGTTGACCAGTCGCCTGTACGGTGGCGACGTGCGAACTCGAATCCGACAGGAACTGGTGTTGGGAATTGGTGGTGTTCGCCTGTTGCACAAGCTTGGAATCAACCCGGGCGTTTATCACTTGAATGAAGGCCACAGTGGCTTCGCGCCGCTGGAGGTGATTCGAAAACGCATGGAATGGGAAGGGGCCAGTTTTGAAGATGCCCTCCGCGACACGGCACAGCAGACTGTGTTCACCACTCACACTCCTGTTCCCGCTGGTCATGACCGATTCGATGCAGACTTGATTGAAGAACACCTGGGACCTCAGCGAGAACAATTGGGTCTATCCTATGATCAGCTGATCAGTTTGGGACGAGTCGAACCGTCGAATCCATCCGAACAATTCTGCATGACCGTGATTGGTCTGAAGTTATCGAGGACGGCAAACGCTGTGAGCCAGCTTCATGGCCATGTTTCCCGCCGCATGTGGGCGCACTTGTGGCCTTGGCGAGTGGAGGAAGAAATTCCGATCGGTCATATCACCAACGGTGTCCATACTCATACGTGGCTGGCACACCAGATGTCCCAGTTGCTGGACCGTTACTTCAAAATTGGTTGGCTGGACCGACTTGGCGAGCCGGAAATGTGGCATCAAATTTATGACGTTGACCCGGGTGAATTATGGGAAACTCACAACACCCTGAAATCGATGCTGGTCAACTTTGCCCGGCAACGGCTGGAAACGCAGGCCATTCGTCGCAACGAACCGGCCGACGTTATTGAAGGCTGTCGAAATGCCTTGAATCCCAATATCTTGACGATCGGATTCGCCCGCAGGTTTGCAACTTACAAACGAGCGAGCTTGTTGTTCAGCGATTTGGAACGTCTCGACAAAATGTTGAACGATCCAGAACGCCCTTGCCAAATTCTCTTTTCAGGCAAGGCTCATCCTAAAGACGAGCCCGGTAAAGAGTTCATTCGCATCATTGCCGGCATGAGACGGGATCCTCGATTTGCTTCACGGATTTTCTTTATCGAAGATTATGACGTGAATGTTTGTCGACATATGGTGCAAGGCGTAGACGTCTGGCTCAACAATCCTCGGCGACCTCTGGAAGCTTCAGGAACCAGTGGCCAGAAAGTGGTTTTGAATGGCGGATTGAATTTCTCGATCCTTGATGGCTGGTGGGCTGAAGCGTTCGATGGCAGCAACGGGTTTGCGATTGGCAATGGCACCACTCATGTGAATGATGACATTTGCGATGAACGAGATGTGGAGTCACTCTACACAGTTTTGGAACGCGAGATCATTCCGATGTTCTATCTTCGCGATCAGGACATTCTGCCAATCACCTGGATCAATCGAATGAAGAACTCGATCGCCACACTTGCCTGGCGTTTCAGCAGCGACCGCATGGTCATGGACTACACCTCCAAGTGCTATATTCCGGCTGCCGGCGGCTTGGGCAGCAAAATGAATACGACCTGATCTGGCCAGGGCAATTTGGCAGCCTGCCACGCGGGCCAGGGCTGACTCGCACGATCAACGACTGATTCGCTGTTGAACGGTTGGCTAAAAGGAAAAATCGTTATCAATCATTGTCGGCAGGGAATCCTCGGCTGGATTTTGCTGATTAATTTTCCACGGGGTTAGCTGTCAGGTATCATTGGTGGAACCGGAATAACTCCACCGTGACCGAGAACACTGCCAGCCCGATCGCATGAAAATCGCATACGTCCACTTGATGAAAACGGCTGGTTCAGCAGTCGATCGTTATCTCAAGCGGGAAGTGTGTTGGAACACCAACTATCGTCTGGAAAACTCCTGGCTGTGTCGCAAAGAAGACTGGTCCAATCAGGAACTCCTGCAGATTCTGGACACCGATGATCAGCGAGTCTACGTTCACAATCACGCCGATGGCTGGCCGGCAGACACCCTGCAAAAGTTTATTGATCGCGATTGGTTCACGTTTTGCTTTTATCGACATCCGGGCGACCAGTGGTGCTCGTTTTATCATTGGGCTCGCACCAAGCTGAAATCGAAAAACCCATCGATCGCCGCACAGTATGAACTCGACCAATTTCTAAACCTGGCCTGGTCAGATGGCAAGCACCATGACTATCGGAAAGTTTTCCAGGAGTTACGACTCGCTCTGGACTTGCCGACGAACTGGCGTGAAATGAACTATGTGGGAAGTTTTTCCCGCACAACTTTTCTGAAGTTCACCTGGAAGTATTTTCGCAAACGTGGCTTCCTGCTCTCGCCGGTAAATCAAAGCATTAGCAAAGGTTATTCGTATTATCGCAGGCGGGGGCAGATCTCGAATAAGACACACGAACTGCTGCTGCAATCGCAAAGGTATCAGGACTACCAGGAAGTTAACAAGCAACCCCATACCACTCGAGAAGATTTTTATACAAACAAGTCCAACAACTTTTTCCTGTCTGGTGAAAAGCAGGTTCGCGAGCAACCTGGCAAGTTCATTATTCTGTTTCAGGGTCGCGCCGGTTCGACCATGCTGATCCAGATCCTCAAGAAACATCCCAGCATATTCGCCTTCTTCGAAGCGTTTGATTTGTTCCCGGCGACCTGGGCCAATCAGAAAAAGTGGCTGAAAAACTATTACGAAAAGCTGCCCCTGAAAAACCGTGACATTCGGGTTCTGGGATTCAAATCCAAGTTCACTTCGTTATCGCAACCGGAAAAAATCAAAGAGTACATCGAAAAGCAAAATATCAAAATCATCCATTTGACTCGGGCCAATCCCGTCAAGCTCGCGGTGTCGGTGATCCGCGCTCACATGTTACGTGAACGCACGGGCCAATCGAATTTGTTTGACGACAATGATCGTATTGGCAAAACCACAATCTCGCCTGAACGATTCCAGCGGGCATTGGAAATGCGAACGACGGCCTATCAAGAACTGAACGACTTCGTCAAATCAATTGACGCAGAAACTCTCAACGTGGAATACGAAAGCCTGCTCGAAAATGGTGCCGATGCGGTTGCCCGGATTTACGAGTTCCTGGGAGTTCGCAACATCGGTATTCCCTCGTTGAAAATCAAAAAACACACCCCCGATGATTTGCGCGAGGTTTTGGAAAACTTCGACGAACTACGTGAGGCGTTTCCGGAATTGCAGCAATTCTTTGATTGACGGCTGAATCTCAACACCTGGCTGGTCTATAATGCGGCCTGGTTGATTTCAGATATTTCAGAGTTGCGGAGTGCTTTTATGCGATCGATTTTCAAACTGGCTTGCTTGCTGGCGGCTTGCGGAATGTTTTCTGGCGTTGCTTCCACTGGCTGGGCCCAGGAGCAGGATGAAAAGGATTTTGAAACATTGTTTGACGGCAGCAGCCTTGATCATTGGCGAGGCTACGGCAGCGAAGAAATCGGCAAAGGCTGGTCCATCTCCGGAAAGACGCTGTACTTTGATGGTTCAGGTGGCGGCGATATCGTCACCAGGGAAACGTATGACAATTTCGAATTGCGTTTCGACTGGAAGGTTGAAAAGGGTGCAAACAGTGGTGTGATGTATCGAGTCTCGTTAGGGGACTCGGCACCTTATTTCAGTGGTCCCGAGTATCAGATCCTTGACGATGCACAGCACCGCGACGGTAGCAACACGTTGACATCGGCCGCGTCTTTATACGGACTTTACAAAGCCGAAGAGAAAGAACTGAAAGAAGTCGGTGAATGGAATTCAGCCCGGATTGTTCTCGATGGAAACACGATCGAACATTGGCTGAACGGAACTAAAGTAGTTTCGGCGGAAATTGGCAGTGACGACTGGAATGAAAAAGTCGATGCCAGCAAGTTCAAAACCTGGGAGAAGTTCGGCAAAAACGACAGCGGGCATCTTGCTTTTCAGGACCACGGCAACAAAGTCTGGTTCCAGAATATTCGCATTCGCAAGATCGAAGACGAACAGGACTGACTTAAAGATCTGGCGAGCATTACTCGGATCTAAAAGGAGAATCCGGCTTCCACTCCAAAGCTGTCGGACAGGTCCAGTTCTTCGCCCGATATGCGGTACTCGATTTGCCGTCGGAAAACCAAACCGGCTTCGACATACCAGCCGGTTCCGCCTTCGATGATTCGTTCAACCCCCAGGCTCAGCCGAAAATCTCGCAGCGACAAATCGTCGATCGCGCCCGAGGTCCGTTCGACCTCAAACGTCCCCCCGCCCAATTGGCCGGCGATGTATACCCAGTCTTCGCTGACATAAGGCACGTGACCGAGTCGCCAACTGACCTTGGGTTTCGGAAACAACAAATCGGCTCGAAAATCACCGTTGGGTGTCCACACAGCACCCAATGCGGGAATCAAATTCGTATCAGTGTCTTCGCGGCCCAGATAAACGACACCGGCATAGACGGTCAGTTTTTCCGGGAACACTTCCCAGCTGACAGTTGCAAAACCGCTTAGCCTCTCACCTCGCACATCGCTGTCGGAAAAATCTGAAAAATACCCTGGACGGACGCCGACCAGGCTGTCGACTCTCTCGTTCCAACTCCGCCGCCAAATCAGATTGGTATATACGCTGTACAGTCGCCCGGGAACATCGAGCGCAGTCGGGCCATCCAGAAAATCTATTTCGAAGCTTGGCACAACAATCAGAATGTTACTGGGTTTGCCCACCGTCAACGCAACGCTGGAAAGAAAATTGGACTGTCCCAAATCGCCGCTCAGTGCAATCCCGCCAGCTCCGCTTTGAGTTCGCTGGTAGAAGGCGGTACGAAAGCGTTTCTTTGTTGTGGGTGCCAGGATATCTTCTGGCCCTTCCGTTTCCCACCAGGA
>CAZOXC010000109.1:0-7960 GCA_964583205.1 uncultured Pirellulaceae bacterium
AGCGAGACAGAATGGACTTTGACGTTTAGTCCTGACCAGAGCCTCGAAGAATCAGAGTTGGACTTCAATCGATTCAATCTGCAAACTGGGCAACGAGTATGCTATAAAGCGGGACGTTCTCCCGTTTTTTTCATGTGCCAGCGGCACTTCTCCTGCTTTGCATCATCTGCTGAATCAAATCGATCGACTGGAATCCTGGTTTGCTGACCAGGGTCAACCCAAGTTCCGTTGTGCGCAAGTCCTGAGCTGGCTCTTTGAAAAGCGAGCCCGGTCGTTTGACGAAATGACGGACTTGCCCAAGTCCCTGCGTGAAAAATTGGTCGAGCAGTTTCAGGTCTGGGATGGCTCGATTGCCAAACACGAAATTTCTCCCGATGGCACCGAGAAGTTGTTGACCAGGTTGCACGATGGACAGACGATCGAATCCGTGTTGCTTCGCGACGGGATCCGCCGCACGATTTGTGTCAGCAGCCAGGTCGGATGTGCGATGGGCTGTGTGTTTTGTGCCAGCGGCCTGGATGGCGTCGAGCGAAATTTGACCGCCGGTGAAATTGTCGAGCAAATGTTGCGACTGGCTTCGCTGCTGCCGGCCGAGGAAAGGCTCTCGCATATCGTCATGATGGGAATGGGTGAGCCGCTGGCGAACCTCGATAATGTTCTGCAAGCACTTGAGATCGCCAGCCAGCCTTGGGGTCTGGGAATCAGCCCGCGCCGGATCACCGTTTCCACGGTCGGACTGCCGCCATCGATCAGGAAACTCGCTGACCGGGACAGCCGAGTGCATTTGGCTATTTCACTTCACGCCCCGAATGACGAATTGCGAAACCAGCTTGTACCGGTCAACGACAAAATTGGAATCGCGCCGATCCTGGAATCGGCCGATTACTATTTCGAAAAAACCGGGCGGCGACTTACTTACGAATACGTGTTGCTGGCGGGTTTGAATGACTCGGTACAACACGCTCGCGAATTGACTCGGTTACTGGGCCAGCGAAATGCGTTGCTGAATGTAATCCCCTACAACCCGGTCGCCGGCTTGCCCTACAAAACGCCAAGTGCCGAATCGATCAAGAAATTTCAAGAGATTTTGCAGGGTGCCGGTATTCGCATCAAATTCCGGCAACGAAAGGGCGACCAAATCAACGCCGCCTGCGGCCAGTTAAGACGAACCAATCTGGTCCAGCTCTCGTCAGAAAGTCCCAGCCAACTCTGATTCACTTCCGGGAAGAGAGCCGATTGCTGGCAGAAACCCCGAATCCGACGGGCAACACTTTTTGCCAGCGCCGGGGTTTAATCCGTTAATCCCCCAAATCACTTGTGATTTTTGCGGAAGCTGGGACGAACTTTCAATATCCTGTCGACCGAATGCAACTCACCGACTTAAAATGTGTAATGCCGGTCAGTTTCTTGACTGGCGGGCACCATCGAGTCCTTGTCCTCAAACGAGCCCACAAGCAACTTGAAGCTTCGCCAACATCGTTCGTGAAGTTTCCAACCCGATGGCTTGACCGAGTTAAACACGCACAACCTACGCACGCACAATCTACGCACGCACAATCTACACACGCACAATCTACACACGCACAACCTGGATCCAATCTATCGCAATTTGGAAACCAACGGACTGAATTGGCCTCCTCCAAGAAAAACTCGAAACCCGACACGCCGCAGAAGAACTACGAATTGATCGATCCGGACGTTCGTTTGATGATGCGCGTGCGTGATGATGACGCATCGGCGTTCGAGGAGTTGATGCGGCGTTACCAAAATCGCTTGATCGCGGTATTGGAACATCTGGTTCCCGGCAAAAACCAGGCAGAAGATCTGGCTCAAGAAGTCTTTATGCGAGTCTACCGGGCTCGCAAAACTTATAAGCCCGGCGCCAAGTTCTCGACATGGCTGTTTACGATCGCCAACAATGTCAGCAGTAACGCCCTCCGCAAACTGGCTCGGAGCAAGGAAATTCACATTCAGGCAACTCCCAGTGGTTCCTTCCCGGCGCGTCCACTGGAAAACATGGCGCAGGACGCCAGCGGCCTGATGCCGGCGCGAGTCCTGGATCGGTCGGAGCAAGCCGAAATTGTCGAGGCCGCAATTCGAACATTGAACGATCGACAGCGACTGGCAGTTTTGTTGAATCGCTTTGAACACATGAGCTATATCGACATTGCCGAAACGATGGAGCTTTCAACTCAAGCGGTCAAGTCTCTGCTGTCTCGAGCCAGGTCGAACCTCCGCGAAGCTCTATTGCCTTACATGCAAAATGGAACGTCAATCGGAGACGCGGAAAACGACGAGACGATGGGCCCGGACATCCTGGAGGCTGATCATGACTGACAAAAATCATCGTGATGACCTGAACGATCCAGCCGAGCAGTCTCCAGAGCACGAAAAACTGGTGGCCTACCTGGATGGCGAACTGGATCATCAGGAAGCCCAGCAACTTGAAACTGAACTGGCCAACGACCCGGCGCTACGGAAACAACTGCAAGACCTTCAGCGCACATGGGACATGCTGGACCACTTGCCAACCAACGAGGTCGATAATTCGTTCACTCGTTCGACAATTGAAATGGTCCTGGGCGAGGCCCGCAAAGAGTACAAAGTTACCAAGAAACGCAATTGGCGGCGATTAAAACAATGCGGACTGGGTATCGCCGTGCTGACCATTTCCACATTGATTGGCTATATGTCGGCTCGACATATCTACGAAACTCCGCGTCGCGAATTGATTCAGAATCTTGACTTCTACCGCAACGTCGATAATTACGGCAACATTTCCGATATCGAACTCCTGGAAAAACTTGATCAGGAAGCGCTGATGCCCGACGCGCTGGACTCGGAGGATCTCGATGTCGAGTAACTCATTCAACTGGTTCGGCAGAAAATTCACTGGAGCCTGGATGGTTGCGGTCGTCTGTGCGGTTTGGCTGTCGGTAAATTCGGGTTGTGATCAAGCGAGCCTGCCTCAGCAGAATGCCTTTGCCGACCTGACCACCGAACAGGTTTCAGAAATTCAGCAGCAGAGAAAACGATTTGAAGAGTTGCCGGAAATCGAACAGCAGCGACGAAGAGAACTACATCGCCAAATGCAGGAACATCCGGACTCCGAACGGCTCTATGCAACCATGGACCAGTTTCACGATTGGCTGACAACTTTGCGCACGTCGGAATTCCGCGGCTTGTTGGAAATCGAAGGCCACCAACAACAGGTTGCTAGGATTCGCGAGTTACGGGCCGAACAGGAATCCAAAATTTTCGGATTAAGCGGGGACTCGGCGCTACCCAAGCGAGATCTGGTTTCACTGAATGCCTGGACCGAAAAATTCGTTTACTCCAAGGTCGAATCGATCAGACAAAGTGTTCGAGAATCTCAGCGCCGTCAGGTTGCACGAGTGCCGGAACGGGGCCAACCCTGGTATTACTATTACTACTTTGGGCGGGACGTTGCCCAGTTGAATGACATCGAGAATCTTGCGATGAATTTGTCCGGAGAAGCACAGTCGATTCTTGATTCGTGCGAGTCCGATCAGGAAAAACTTCAGTTAGGCAAAGTCTGGATCAGACAAGCTGTGCTTGCCAAAATTCGCCCGGCAGTGACCGATGCCAGACTGCATGAATACTATCGCCAACTGCAGCCGGAAGTTCGCAATCAATTTGATGACCTGAATCCCCGCGAGTGGCGCCGCCGCCTGGAAAGGCACTATTACCGAAATTACTCGTTCGAATAGAGTTTTTCACAAAAACTGGGCGATCGATCATGCCAGTAAATGGCCGGTATTCGCCCGAAATAACGGTTTATTCGAATCGACGAACCCCAGTGTGGGTGAAAACCGTCCGGTAATCAGTTTCACTGTTTTTTGCGAAACTTAACTGCCGACTAATCGTCTATAATTACGTTAATTGGACAGCGCCGCCTCACCGCTGTCCCGGCTTTAATGCACGGATTCATGTCACAGTCTACTTATCGTCGATCGCAAACCGGAAAAGTTGATCAATACATCGATCAACAAATCAAAAAAACCAGCTCGCATGTCGTCGCCATGGACGTGTTGGCGGGTGCCATGCTGTTGGTCGGCGGCTTCTTAACCGCACTGTTCGCACTGGTCATCGTGGACTCGTGGATTATCGAATTGAATGTGATCTTCCGAGTGCTGGCCTTCTGCGCGATCCTGACCGGTACCATTGGATTCGCAATTTATTATTTCTGGCCGCTGGTTTTCAAAAAAGTGAACCCGGCTTACTCGGCCAAGATGATCGAGGAAGGTCGCGGGGGACTCCAAAACAGCTTGCTCAATTACCTGTACCTCAAACGTACAAAAACCGGCGCACCCAATGTTGTGATTCAGCAGATCGGCAGCAAAGCCGCCAAAGATTTGAGCGAGGTGCCTGTCGAGGCAACTGTTGATCGGTCAGCCACCATTCGAATTGGAATTGGTCTTATTGCGATCGTCCTGTTGTTCGGACTCTACAAACTGGTTTCACCCAAAGATCCTTTTCAATCGGTTGCTCGAGTTCTGGCGCCGACCGCCAAGATTGCTCGACCGGCCAAAGTGAAAATTCTGGCTATCGAACCGGGAGATGCCGAGGTCCTGTTTGGAGATACTCTGGAAGTCACTGCGGAACTTGGTTCCAGCTATTCCGGTACAGTGTTCCTGGTGTTTTCTACGGGCGATGGACAAATCGTTGATCGTCAAATTCTGATGGAGGATCGAGGGCAAAATAAATACGGTGCGGTTTTGCGTTCCAACGAATCCGGCATCCTGCAGGACTTGATTTATCATGTGCGAGCTGCCGATGGAAAATCGCCCAGTTTCCATGTTCACGTTCGCTCCATTCCCACCATCGCCGTTAACGAACTGGTGGTTGCGCCGCCGCGATATACCGGGTTTCCAGCAGCCAGCTTCCGCTCGCAAGGAGAAGTTGATGGTCCGGAAAATTCGAAAGTCACCGTCATCGCCGAATCTAATGTTTCCATCGAGACGGCGCAAATTGAACTGCTGCACGAACAGTTACGGGACGCGTCAGGTAAATTCAAACCTGTTGAAACGGTTTCCATGAAGCCTGACGGAAAATCGGCCAACGGCTATTTCTATCTGCAGTTTGCCGCCAACGGTCAACAAAAGATGACCCACTATCGTCTCAAGTTCACCGACAAACAGGGCCGCACCGCAACTGGAACTGCCACCTATCCAGTGCGCATCACTCCAGATCTGGCACCCGAAATTCAAATCGTTTCTCCACAATCGGACTCGGTTTCGCTGCCGGAAAACCAAAAACTGGATATTCTCATCGAAGCCCGAGACCAGGATTTCGATATTGATCGAATTGCGTTTCGAGTCGAACGTCGAGGCCAGAGGATTGTCGATCAAGCACTCAAACTGACTCGAGAACCCGATGGCAAAGCGACTGCCCGATACACCATCATGCCAAAAGTGCTGCGATTGCGAGTCGGTGATCAAATCGTCCTGCAGGCAATTGCCGAGGACAATAAATTTGATCCGATCATGAACCAGCGAACTCCCAATATCGATGTCTCTCGTCTGGTCGCTGTCGAGGTCGTCGAGCCCGAGGGAGATTCTGAAAACTCAGGCGACAACTCCGATCAGGATTCACAGACCGGCGATCAAAATCAAGCGTCCAACAACGATTCCAGTTCCGACAACTCCGAAAACTCGAATTCAGGCAACAATTCCAGCTCAGAAAATTCGCAATCAAACGACTCGCAAACAGGTAGCTCGCAAGACCAGTCGCCAAACGACAGCAATTCGCAGCAGGGAAATGATTCGCAGCAGGGAAATGATTCACAGCAGGGAAATGATTCGCAGGATTCACAGAATTCAGAATCGAGTCAGGGTTCCGACAGTCAATCGGATAGTGCCAGCGGAAGCCAACAAGGGGACTCCGGCAGCGAATCCGGCAGCGATTCCGAATCCGGTTCGAGTGAATCATCTTCAGAAGGCGCGAACTCAGACGCTGCATCCTCTGGCAATTCATCGGAAAGTTCGGAATCGGGTTCGGCGTCGAGCGACAGCCAATCGAATTCTGGAAATTCAAGTTCGCAGAGTCAGGCCGGATCTGAAAGCAACTCGCAAAACGGCTCGTCCCAACCGAACTCCAGTCAACCCAATTCGAATTCCTCACCCGATGGCCAGGCACAAAGTGATTCGGCACAAAGTGACTCGGGACAAAGTGACTCGGGACAAAGTGACTCGGGACAAAGTGATTCAGGGCAAGGCGATTCGGGACAGCAAGGCAGCCAACAACCGCTTGGCCGAGACGCTCATGATGGAGAGCGATTCGAACGTTTGATGGATCGGGCCCAGCAACAGCAAAGCGGCTCGCAACAAAGCGGCTCTGATGACTCGCAACAGTCCGGTTCAAATCAGTCTGGATCCGAAAACAATTCGGCATCCCAGTCCGGCAGCCAATCGGATTCCGATCAGTCGGAGGCGCAATCCGGAAGCCAGGGTGGCGGCGGTGACCAGAACGGAAGCGACCAGAACGGAAGCGACCAGAATTCCCAAGGCAGCCAGGGTTCAGAACCGTCCGGCGGAGATGATTCGCAAGGCCCGGAACAGGGCTCGTCAGGAAGTCAGGGAAGCCAAACTGGTTCGGAACAGCAGGATTCCGACCAACAATCGGGCTCGTCCGGAAGCCAAAGTTCTTCGGGGAGCCAACAGCAGCAGAATGAACAGGAGAACGGCTCTTCTGCCGGATCACAGGGTTCCCAGAGCAGCGGAAATCAAAGCGAAAATAAACAGCAGAATGGCAGCCAGTCTCAAGGAGGCGGCGGCGGTAGTCAGCAAGATGAGCAGGAACAACAGTCGGGCAGTCAGAGCGGCAGCGAATCGGGCGGCTCCAATTCTCAGCAGGAGCAAGATCAGGAACAGCAGGAATCACAGCAGTCCGGTGGTGGCGGTGGCAACGAAAGGGAGCAACAACAGCAACAAAGAACCGGTGGTGGCGGACAACAATCTCAAGGAGGCAGTCCGCAAAATCAATCGGATGCCAACAAGAGTGGTGGTGGATCGAAATCACAAAATGACGCACCCGGCAGCAGTGCAAGTGACCAAAGTTCAAACACCGGTTCGGCAGGTGAAGGCACTGACTCGTCGGCTTCCGACAGTAACAGTTCCAATTCCAACTCCGGTGCGTCCGGCAGTCAATCCGAACAAGGCAGTGGGCAAGGCAGCGACCCTTCCAGTCGCAACACCTCGGGGACTGGTCAACAGAATTCAGATGGCACACCCGGCCAAAGCCAGGGAGAAAATCAAAACGAACGCCAAAATCAAAATTCGACTGGCGACCCCAGTAGCGATTCGGCTCAAAACCAAAACAACTCGAACAATAATTCGTCAATGAATAGTTCGAGTGAACGAAACAATGGCGATCAAAACAATTCGGGCCAAAGCCAGAATAACGGCTCCGAACAATCAACTTCTAATTCTTCGCCCGACAATCAGCAGAGATCGAACCAATCGAATTCGCAGAATCAATCGGGCTCGCAGAACCAGTCCGGCAACCAGTCTCAATCGGGCTCGCAGAGCCAGAGTTCATCGGGAAGTCCGGCCGGCGAATCCGGAAACTCGCAGGGAACCCCAGGCGGCGGGTCCAGCAACGGGCAACCTCTGCCGGAATCCAACAATGAGCTGCGTCCCGGCAACCCTACTCCGGAGGACAAAGCCAATCTGGAATACGCGAACAATGCGACGGACATGGTTTTGGAATACCTGGAAGATCAGGAAAACAATCCTGATCCGGAGTTATTGGAGGACTTGAACTGGACTCAGGAGGAAATGCGTGAGTTCATTCGCAAGTGGCGAGCGATGAAGGATCAGGCCAAATCGGGCTCGACCAACGACCGACGAAAGCTGGACGAGGCGTTACAGAGTCTGGGCCTCAGTTCCCCGGGAGCTCGTCGGGTCGACGGTGCCACGATCCAGGATGACCTGCGAGG
>CAZOXC010000110.1:0-7951 GCA_964583205.1 uncultured Pirellulaceae bacterium
CGACGCCCGCAGATCGGGCAATCAAGATCGCTCAGGCAGCCAGCGGGTTTGTGTATTTCGTTTCGGTTGTCGGCATTACCGGTGAGAAGTCAAGCTTTGCCGAGACTCTTGAGGCCAGGATCAGTACTCTGCGCGAACAAGTTGAAGCTCCGATTTGCATCGGCTTCGGCATCAGTGGCCCCGAGCAAGTTCGCCAGCTGTCGCCCCTTGCCGATGGGTTGATTGTGGGCAGCGCCCTGGTGCGACGAATTGCCAGCGGTTTTGCGGACGATGCCAGCGCAACTAAAAACCGCGAAGCAACCAAACACGAGTTGAGTTCCTTCGCGGCAAGTTTGATTTCGGCGTTGAGTTAGCAACAGTTTGTGCAATGGCACAGCCTGTATCGCGAACTCGGGATGGTTTTGAGCTGCCGATTAACGATCTGATTCATCTTCAATATTGAAGAGTCCTCCACCACCAAATCCGCCGCTCCCTTTTCCGTTTCCTATTCCGACAGAACTGGAATAGTTTTGGCGGCGCAGGCCGATTTGCTGCAGAGCCGAATCAATTTTGTCTAATGCTGAATTAGAGTGTCGGACTACAACCACAGAGCCATAAGCTCGTACGAAATGGGAATCCGATTCCCAGGTGACTTCGGTGAGAGAGTCTTTTACCAAATCGACCAGGTCCGCAGCTTTTGTATTTAACTTCTCGTCAACTCGGTACATATAGACGTCGCTGGAATCGGTTTTGGCGATAGGGGGTTTGCCTGTGACCGCAATCCGATAGGAATTCAACAGTGTCTTAAGTTGGAATTGACCGGATTCGGTTTGCGTAACGACCAGTAGATTTCGTGAATTCAGATTGAGGTGCTTAATCACACCGGTACCGCCATTGGATGCCCAACTGTCGGGAGCCAGTGAATCGGAAATCGTGCTAATCAAATCATCGAAGTCGACATCGAATTGGCTCAAGTCATAAATTTGGGTCTGCAGATGATCTGCAGCATAGTCTTTGCTAAGGATGTGGAGCGCCTCGTCGTAGATCGCAAAAGTACAATTCAAGGGGCGCAGGATGTTTTGCAATGCAGATCGCAATGATACACCCGAAATTACAGATGTCACCGATGTGTGATTTGTGAGCCCACTCTGTTCCGCTGATTCGTCGATCAGGATCGGTATTCCATAGTCTTCGCTCAGTTGCGCATGAACTTCATTGAAGTCCGAATCCACAAATTCAAAGTTGACTTCTTGTTCGAGTGCCTCGTAGATGTCTCGCTCGACAGCACTCTGCGAGACGACTGATTCGATCCGCTCTACCTCTTGAGCTTCAAGCGAGCCAGAGCCAAGCGGAATTGTCAGGATTGCTGCAACCAAACTTAAGACTGAAAAAAATCTACACATTGCTGATCTCCATTTAGAAAAACGTTGCCGAAATTTACTCAAATGACTGGTGGAGTGAATGGAAGCAAGTCGCAGGGACTTCACGCCAAGAATAGCGCGGGAAGAAGTGGGAGTTGAAAACAACTCTTGGCGATTGGAGGCAGCCTTATTTTACCGTATCGAATTGTTGGCTCAATTACTTT
Source organism: uncultured Pirellulaceae bacterium (assembly GCA_964583205.1). Classification (GTDB taxonomy): domain Bacteria; phylum Planctomycetota; class Planctomycetia; order Pirellulales; family Pirellulaceae; genus CALMEE01. Next base: position 1,565 of record CAZOXC010000110.1, read on the forward strand.
AGTTGCTTAAATGGCAATTTTTATCGCCCTGGATTTTATGGCTGTGAAGTGAAATGTCCGGTCAAAAGCTGCTTTTTTTGCTGCTCTCCAAACTGTATCCCGCCTTAAAAAAAACGTGTTTGCCCGACGACATATTGAATAAATCCGTAAAACCGGGCGAGGGCCTGACTGATTTGCCGATTTTGCCGATCAAAGGCTGCAAAAATCTGGCTTGACGCTGTTTCTAAAGCAATCCTAAAGTTGTCAAGAGAGGCGCTTGTACTGGAGGTATTTCAATTAATATTCCGCCAAACAAAGGCCCAATTTATCGTTATTTTGCGGGCCTTACTGAAAACACTTTTCAATCCGAGCTAGGTGTGGTCGATCCACAACTGGTGGATTACGTAAGTGATCTACTGGTCCGCTTCGTTCGTTCGGATACCGTGCATCGAATTCGCAGTGTTACCGGACGTCCTTTGATGAGTATTACCGAGATGATGGCCGAGGCCACTCAGCGGCTGGGTGATGCCAAACGGGACTTGCACCAGCATATCGGTGATTTCACTTTGTTCTGGGCCGGTGTCTACCCCGAAGCCCTTCGCAAAGGAACTGACGAACAACAGTTTGAACGTTATTGTTCGCATGGCAAGCTCTCATATCATATCGCCAGTACCATTGCATCCAGCGACGACGAAGCGCCGCAGAGCGACGTGTTGATTCGTTTGAGCGAACGCTTCGAGTTATGTGCCTACGGCCTGCGAGAGGTGCGTCGGGAATGGGAAGATGGCGATGATTCGGAATTCGGTCCCGGTTCAATTTTGCTGAACTAATTTGTATGCTGTGCGCATGCAACTTAATCTCTTTGAACCGGTCTTTTCAGTTTGCAGGGTTCCCCGCAATCACAGCGGCCAATGGTCTGTTCCGGAGTGGGCGCAAGGCGATTTTGTGAGCGTTGCTTTGGAAGTGGATTGTATCTCGGTTGTGTGTCAGCAGGAAAATGTGCCTGCGGAAACGCAATGTGAACCGGACTGGCGACTTTTACAAGTTCAAGGGCCACTCGATTTTGGTTTGACGGGCGTTCTGGATTCCCTGACGCGACCGCTGGCCCAGGCCGGTATCTCAATTTTCGCCACCAGCACTTTTGATACGGACTATTTGATGGTCCGTTCAAGCGACCTCGACAAATCGATCGAAGTCTTGCGTTCCGCCGGTCATGAGATTCGAACTTCCGGCGATTTCGATTAAACTGGGCGGGAAAACTACGGTTTCTGCAAGTCAAAAGAAATATGTGTGGAAGATTCACTCTAAAGACGCCCGCAAAACAAGTTGCGAATTTGTTTGCAGGTTTGCCCGATCCGGATTTTGAACAGAGCTACAACATTGCGCCCTCGCAAAACGTGGCGGCCGTTCGCAATGAAGCTGGAACGGCCAAGTGGGCTCGGCTTAAATGGGGGCTGATTCCGTCCTGGTCCGCTGACCCGAAAATCGGCTACAAAATGATCAATGCTCGATCAGAAACCATTGCCGAGAAACCATCGTTTCGCGCGGCATTTAAGAAACGAAGGTGTCTGATCGCGGCCGATGGGTTTTATGAATGGAAAACCGTCAACAAGAAAAAAATGCCCATCTATATTCACTTGAAAGAACAACAGCCATTTTTTTTCGCGGGTGTTTGGGAAAAAAATTCCAAAACAGAAACTGAAATCGAATCCTGCACGATTATCACCACCGAAGCCAACCCGCTTCTGTCGCCCATTCATCATCGCATGCCGGTGATCCTGCCCGAAGAACATTTTGAGATGTGGTTGGATCCCGAATTTTCTGAACGCCAGTCGCTGGAGGCCTTGCTGCAGCCTTATCCCGAGGAAGAATCCGCTTACTATTCAGTCGATCCCAAGGTCAATAAGCCGGGCTGCAACGATCCGAGTTGCGTTGAACCGATCAAGGAACAAGGTAGCCTGTTTTGATTTGCCTTTTCTTTGACATCAGGTCTACATCATGTCGTGTGGATCGATGTCAATCACGAACTGCACCTCATCCCAATCGTAGTTTTGATTTTGCAAGCGAGCCATCACCTGATGGACGGCTCGTTGACTCTGAGACATCGCCAGGAAGTGGTGGCGAAACTTGCCACGCAATTTGGAAATCGGACAAACGGCTGGTCCGAATATTGTCACGTCACCATCGACTTTGGCAGCGAATTCTCTGGCTTTGTCGGCCAGTTGCTGGGCACAATTCTTGACCAGCACATCCTCTTCACTGCGAATAATGACTCGAGCCATAAAGCCTTTGGGCGGATACCCGAATTCACCTCGGTGCTTCAGTTCCTGATTGGCGAATGTAACGTAATCATGGTCGGCTGCAGCGATGATCGCAGGATGCTCGGGACAAAACGTCTGCACCAGCACACGCCCGCCCTTGGGGCCTCGCCCACTCCGCCCGGCGACTTGGGTCACCAGTGTAAACGTCTTTTCGGCCGCTCGAAAATCCTGCAAATGCAGCGCGGTATCGGCGTTGATCACTCCGACCAGTGTCACGTTGGGAAAATCGAGTCCCTTGGCGATCATCTGGGTGCCCAGCAAAATCTGAATTTCGCCCTCGCGAAAACGTTTCAAAACTCGCTCGTGACTGCCGGGCTTGTTCATCGAATCGGTGTCCATTCGAGCGACCTGATAGTCCTGAAACTTTGCCTGAATTTCTTTTTCCAGCTTTTGTGTACCCAGTCCGGAAAATCGAATCGTGGTAGCCGAGCATTTGGCGCAAAAACTGGGAGTCTGGCGATGGGCATCGCAATAATGACAAACAACGATTTCTCGATCACGATGATGAGTTAAAGGAATCGCGCAGTCTTCACAGACTTCCACGTAACCGCATGAGACACACTGAACAGTCGTTGAATATCCACGTCGGTTCAACAACAGGATGACTTGACCACCGTCCTGCAGCGAATCTTTCATCGCGGAATAGAGTTGCCGGCTGATCGCGCTGGGAAACGCTCGGCGACCAACGTTTTGGACTCGCAAGTCCACGATGTTGACGGGCGGCAATGGCAAGTCCATGACTCGATCGGGCAGCGAGAGCAATTTGGCTTTGCCTTCATGAGCGGCTTGCCAACTTTCCAGTGCCGGAGTCGCGGAGCCCAGCACCAGTGGCACGTTTTCGCGCGAGGCACGCCATTTGGCAACGTCCCGGGCATGGTACCGAGGCACTTTGTCCTGCTTGAATGACGAGTCATGTTCTTCGTCGACCACAATCAGACCCAGGCGTGGTACCGGCGCGAAGATCGCGCTGCGGGCCCCAATCACCACCTGGATTTTTCCAGCCGCAATCTGCCGCCAGTGCCAGGCTCGTTGGGCTCCTGTCAAATGGCTATGCAGCACTGCCACTCTTTCGAATCGAGCTCGAAATCGTCGTCGAGTTTGTGGGGTCAAGCTGATCTCGGGAACCAGCACAATCGCTTGCCGCCCGAATTTGATGACTTCCTCGATTGCTCGAATGTAAACTTCGGTTTTGCCACTGCCTGTAATACCGTGCAACAGAAAATTGGTGTAGCGGTCAGACTGAATGACCTGGTTGATCTGATCGAAGGCAGCTTGTTGAGCCGCATTCAATTCAAGTTTCTGGGGTGACTCTTCCTGCTGCGTTGCGAACGAAGCTTTTTCAACAATCCGTGAAGTGGTTTCCAGCACACCGGACTTTCGCAGCGTGTTGATCGGCGCTGAACTGCAGTCGGCAGCCAGTGCAAGTTCAGAAATCAGCATGGGGCCACCGTGATTCTGCAACAAATCGAGAACCCGTTGCTGCTTCTGCGAAATCTTGACTTCGATGTCACCGGCCAGAAACCTGGCTGAAGGCTTTACCAGAATTGCCTGCCGCAAATTCGACTTGGCTCGCACACCGGCCGGGACAATCGTCTCGATCGCCCGTCCGATCGAGCACAGCCAGCGACGACCCATCCAGTCGGCCAGTTGCAACAGGCTGCCGGGAATCAGCGTTGTATCATCCAGCAGCTTATTGACGGGTTTCAGTTTCCTGACTGGAATTGTCTGGGCAGCTTCGTCCTGAGATTGAATCAACTTGATGCAATAGGCTTCCACATTGCGATTGCCGCGGCCCAGCGGAACTTGGACTCGCATTCCCGCTTGCAGCGTTCCCTTAAACTGGTCCGGCACCGTATAATCGTAGGGTCCATGAGGCGGTTGCGCAAAAACGACTCGAGCGACCAACCAATCCTGTTGGTCGTCCAGCGTCCAGTCTGGCGGACGAGTTTCGAAAAGTTCCTGTTGTTGCTTGGCCATTGGCTAATGTTGGCTGACTGCGGTTGGCTGACTGCGGTTGGCTGACTACGTTTGGCTGAATTCGGCAGGCGACAGATTGAACCGAAGACTCGCCGCGGCTGTGGATTTGATTGTTCGAGCAATTAATGTGCGACCGTTGATTGTGACAGTTTTTCACGACAAGTCAGGTCGTGAACACGAATTTCCTCTCTCAAAAACGAATCAATTTATGAAAATCGGAATTTTTGGTGGCTCGTTTGACCCGATTCACAACGGACACCTGATTTTGGCAGAACACTGTCGTGAGCAAGCTCAGTTGGATGAAGTCTGGTTTGTTCCCGTCGGCATTTCACCCGCCAAACAACAAGGTGCCACGGCGACTGGTCGGCAACGACTGGAAATGCTGCAAATGTCGATTCTGGGGAACAGTTCGTTTCGAGTTTCTTCCAGCGAGGTCGATCGCCAGGGGCTCAGTTATACGGTCGACACGTTGACTGAAATGCGTCAGAGCCAGCCACAGGATGAATTCAGATTGATTATGGGAGCCGATTCACTTGAGAGTTTCGGCAACTGGAAAGACCCGCAACAAATTTGCGAGTTGGCGACACCCTTGGTCGTGAGGCGACCCGGAGCCAGTCTTGATCTTGAGATTCTCAAACCCTTTCTGCCGAAAGCAACCAACATTGATCAAGGACTGGTTTGTGATTCGCCCTTGATCGAAATCAGCAGCTCGGAAATTCGTCGTCGAATTCGCGAGGAGGCGAGCGTGCGTTATCTGACTCCCCGTTCAGTCGAGATGTACATTTTGAACAGCGAGTTGTATCGTCGGGAAGAAGACTAAGATGCTGCAGTATATCGATTTTGTGCCCAGGCAAATTTCACCCGGCGGAGTGTTTTCAGCCGAGGAACACGAGTCGTTTGATATGGCCGTCAAGGACGCCAACCGCTGGCTTCAGGAAAACCGCGATCGAATTCGCTTGATCAATCTGGAGACCATTGTGCTTCCCAACATCCACAGTCATTGGGAGGAGGGTTCGAATGATGCGGCTTTGACCACCAGTGCCGAAAGGCGCAGCACCTGGCATCAGTTTCTACGTTGCTGGTACGAAAAATGTTGACTGACGGGTGGAGTTCAACTCAAGTTGATTCGCAACCATTCTTCTGCTGAATCGGCATCGTCCCATTGGTCTCGCTTGCCCTGGAGTTGACTCAATCGAGTCCGGACTCGGCGAGAAATCAATTCGCTGCTGATCAATTCGTGCTTTCCAATGCCCAGTTGCTCAAGCAAAATCATCATCTTGTCGGTCAGGCAATATTTGACCAGGGCGTGTTCCAGCGACATGAAGTAGCCAAGTTTTATCATGTGCGGCGTGTGCCTCAACGCGTAGTTGAATTCGTCTTCGGTTCGTACCAGAGGGATCGGTTCGCACATGATCATCGAAATTTCCAATGTTGACTGGGATGATCCCGGCGGCGACTCCATAAGCAGACTGTTGGCCAGTGCCAAACGAATCTCTGATGGCTTTCTGGCTAGCTCGGTCGCGTTGGCTTGGAAATCGATCGCGTTTAGTACCACCTGATATTCGATTCCCAACTCGTCAAAAGCTCTCTGGATTTGCTCGAACATCGCGGGAAAATACACGACCACGAAAACCAGATCGCCTTGCTCCAGCTGTTGATTGGCACACTGGCAGACTTGCTTGATCATCACTTGATCAGTCTGAGCGTAATTATCCGGATATCGTATGAACCGGCTCTTGCCGGACAGCCACTTGAACATTTGGAGTCATACTCGAGAAAATTCTGTTCCCGAAAGTTTAACGCCAAATCGTATTTCGCTCGACAGTCCCATGAAAGGCTCGTGGCGGACTGGCCGTGGTGATCGGCAATGATGCAGTCAGCCTGTCCAAGGGTAGGGCAGCAGCGATTGAACCTGGCTGGAATCGATTTAAGCCAGAATTGGCAGGTTCAGTTCGATTGTGCTGCACGAATGATTGTTCGCGAATATCCTTTGTGTGTCCCGATCGCATTTGTTGCATGTACCAATCTTCGCTGGACGCGTACCTGTCCGGATTCTGTGGCATGCTTTGCAAGCTATGGTCCTGGTTCATGGTTCGCCACTGTTCTTGAG
>CAZOXC010000111.1:0-7916 GCA_964583205.1 uncultured Pirellulaceae bacterium
TGCTCGTCTTTAATGTGAGCGAGGCAGGCTTGCCGGATTTTGTCCTGCAAGTCGATTCCTTCAAACGTTTCTTCAATTTCACTAAGCGTGATGATTTTGGTAGGGCGTCCTGTCTTGGTCTTCCAGATCGCGAAATCATTCCAGGCAGACGCAAGTTCGTCGCTGGTGACCAGCAGGATATCTGCTCGGTCAGTGATGCCTTGGAATACATCTCCGTCCGCAGTGTCGATTTGTCCATTGGCCTGTGTGGCGCAAACAAACGAAAACAAGAAGCAGGAAACAGCGACGCATCCGAATCCAAAATAATTCACTAGGCACCTCACCAGGAAAGTTGAGAACTAATTGACTCAATAACGATAACTTGAGAGTCAGCCTGCGCCCAGTAATGGAGTTCTTATGAACCCAAGACTTGCTGCTTGCTGGGGTGCTTTTGCCAACAAAATGATCAGAATTCCAAGTGTCAGAAGTCGCAAAAATATCGCCAGCAGTTCATCTCAGCTTCGGCCCATCGCGAAGCGAAAGTCTGTTGAGCCAGGGGGCTGCCGGGTCACGAAATCGGATTGGATCGTGGCGATCCGAAACCTGACAACCGGGAACTTTCGGATGCGCGAGGACATTGAACTAGGTAACGCAGCGCCATGTGTATTGAGGAATATGCCTCAATTTGCATGAAAACGGTGACTGCTGGCATTGTTGTTAAGCCTGTCAGGGGGGAGTGCTTTTTCCGATTAATCGTAGGGCAGACGGAAGTTTTCGTTCGTCTTCAACAGAATATTGAATCGATTTTGACTGGAAACGAAAACAAGCCTAAGCGGGACCTGAGAGCCGACCGAAATCCTAATTGACGGGCTGTATGCTGTTGAACACACTATTATCTCGATCCGCCACACAACAATTTGTAAACCACCAAACCTCTTTTAGTTCAGGATCACATTGTGCTGGCAAAAAATAAAACATTCCAACGAATTGTTGGAGGCAGTTTCCTGGAGCGTCAGGGAATCAACATGATCACCCGAATGCAGTTTATGCAGTTGGGGACTCATAAAGATCCGCACTTACTTAAGCACTTGAAACGAGTGCGCAGGGAGCGATCTTCTCTGGTTACTGGTCGTGAGATGTTCATGATCCATTCGTTCGCCAAAGCCCAGGCCACTCAACCCGGCGATTTCGCCGAGGTCGGAGATTTTCAAGGTAGCACCGCGCGGATTATGTGCGAAGTCAAAGGCGACAAGCGGTTGAGGTTGTTTGATACCTACGAAGGCTTACCCAAAGATTGCGACAAGGATTCAGGTGTACACAAAGAGAAGCAGTATGCTTGTAGCCTGGAATCAGTAAGCAAGTATTTGGAAGAGTTTCCCAATGTGACTTATCACAAGGGGCTGTTTCCTGATTCGGCGGCCGACGTGCCGGATGCAAAATATGCCTTCGTCCATTTTGATGTGGACCTGTACGAGGGAACATTGGCATGTCTGGAGTATTTTTACCCAAAGATGATCACAGGCGGGATTATGGTTTCGCATGATTATTCAATATTGGAAGGCGTTAAAACGGCCTTTACCGAATTCTTTGCCGATAAACAGGAGAATGTCATTGAGCTTCCCGAAACTCAGTGCATGGTGATCAAAATCTAGCAAACTGATTCAGTTGTTGGTGAAAAACCTTTGCCAACTGCGACATTTGCTGCAATCTGTGTTGAGTCGGATTATCATAAAACGGCGACGGGGCTCGGGCGGGGCCTCGTAAAAAATCGGAGACAATACTTATCCATTGAGAGAAAAGCGGTGGCTAGAATTCTGGTTACTGGTGCGACGGGTTTTATTGGCCAGCATGTTGTCAAGCAACTGGCAGGGCGGGGCCATCAGTTGAGCTGCTTTGTCCGCGATCGCACGAAAGCAAAATCTATCGAATCCTGTTGCGATGATATGTTCATCGGTGACGTGACCAATGTGACGGATGTTGCAAGGGCAGTCGGAAAACAGGACGTTGTTATTCACTTGGCAGGTGTGACCAAGTCGCCCAAGACTAAGTTGATGCAGCGTGTGAACGTGGAAGGTTCCCACAATATTGCTCGAACCTGTGCTGCAAAACTGAGTCCACCGGTGTTGTTGCATGTTTCGTCTTTGGCGGCGGCCGGCCCTTCTTCGATAGACAATCCCAGAACCGAGCAACAAGCAGAAACGCCGGTTTCCAATTATGGAAAATCGAAACTGGAGGGCGAGCAGGCGGTACAGGAATTTGCGAATCAGGTTCCGATTTCGATTTTGCGGCCCGGAATTGTGATGGGAGAAGGCGACCGCGATGTATTCGAGCTGTTCGGAAGCGTTTCTCGTTTGGGTTTCGTGCTGAATCCCGGTTGGCGAGACAATCGTTTTTCATTCCTGCATGTTTGGGATTTGGTGTCGGCGCTGGAAGTCGTCCTTGAAAAAGGCGAGCGAGTGGACGGTGATACGCCCGGGTCCGGTCGGTACTTCGCTGGCGATCCCAAGTTTCTGACCTTTGCTGAAATCGGCAACATGATCGGAAAAGTTCTGTCCAAGAAAAGAGTGGTTTCGGTCTACAGCCCAAATTGGCTCATCTGGAGTTTTGCGGCAATCTGTGAACTCGGCTCGGCTGTTGCACGCAGGCCGTTTATTTTGAATCTGGACAAAGCTCGGGAAGCCACCGCAGGTTCATGGCATTGCGATGTGCAAAAACTGGTTGATATCGGCTTTCAGCCCGAGCCGATGATGCGACGATTGGCGCAAACCGCGGATTGGTACCGGAACGAAGGTTGGATCAAATCTAAACCAGCTCAACCTGTCGGCAGTTGGGCTTCTTCGAGTCAGGATCGAGTCTCTTCCAGTCGGGAACAGAGTGCTTGATTGGTGCCCTGCGTGGTTGTCGCGCGGTTTGCGGTTGTCTCGTCGATAAAGAACTTCTCCTGCTAGCGGATCTTCACGAGGTCGCGCTGCGTCTTTTACATCTGCAAATGATTGCTGTTTGTCGGATTACAGACTTTGGTTAAATTAACCAGCAAGTCAAATTGACCCGAAATACCGCAACTCATTGTTCAGGCGCAGGGAGGTGATCCTGATGGCGGATGCATTCAAATTTGTTCATGCTTCAGATTTTCATCTTGATAAGCCAATTTCCGGCTTGACGGAAATACCCAATCATCTGAAATCTCAGCTGGCCAACGCACCCTACGCGGCTGCCGAGCGAGTATTCGATATCGCCATCAATGAGAAGGTGGATTTCGTTTTGCTGGCCGGTGACATCTGCGACTTGGAAAATGGCGGTCCTCGAGCCGCAGCTTTTCTGATGGGCCAGTTGGAAAGGTTGGCAGACAAAGATATCAACGTTTATTGGTGCGGCAGTCAGACCGACCATCCTGATCGTTGGCCTAACGCTGTTGAACTGCCGGAAAATGTTGTTGTTTTCCCGACGTCGGCAATCGAACGAGTTGTTCATCGACGCAATGGTCGAGCGATCGCTCAAATCGCCGGCTGCGGCTACGGCAGCAAGAAGCGACTTCCTTCAGATTTTTATTGTGAGCCTGAAGGTCCCTTCGCTATTGCCTTGTCCCACAGCGACTTCGATCCCACAACACTTTCTGCTCAAAACGTTCAATACTGGGCGCTGGGTGGCAGGCATCAGAGAAAAGTTCTGGACAAGACCGGTTCGGTCGCGATCTTCCCCGGCACTCCGCAGGCTCGTTCACCACGCGAAACAGGTTCGCATAGTTGCACGGTGGCTCGAGTGGATGCCAACGGCAAATGTCGTACTCAGGAAGTCGATGTCGATATCGTTCGCTGGTGTGTGCAGAAGATCAAGATTGCCGAAACGATCAACTTGGAGGCCTTGAAGACTTTGTTGAGCGATCGTTGCCAACAAATTCGATCGGAATCTCCAGACCAGACTTGCCTGGTCAAGTGGGAAATTTCGACTGCCGGTGACTTCAATCCCGAGTTGCGTCGAGATGCCTGGCACGACGATGTGGTCGGCTTCCTGCGAAATGAATTTGGACAGGAAGGTGGAGTTTGGACAGATCAGCTGACCATCGATCCGCCAAATACTCTGCCTGCCGGTTGGTATGAAGAAGATACCATCCTGGGCGACTACCTCCGGGCAGTTGGTCGTTTTCAAAGTGACGAGTCTATCAAACTCGGTTTTCACGAACATATACCTTCCGATATTCAGGATGAAAATCTGATCGGAATGACCCAGATTGATTCGGCTGAGCGCAAGCGAATCTTGCGACGAGCCGCCTTGATTGGTGTCGAGTATCTCGGTGCAGGCGAAGGATTCGACGAAGTCGAATAGTTACTCCGAGTTCACAAGACGCCGACTAAATTACAAAGGAGTGTAAAGGTGAGAATCAACGATATCCAGGTAGATGGCTTTGGAGTTTGGAAAGGCCTGACCGTTGATGGATTGTCGGAAAGCATGACCGTGTTCTACGGTCACAACGAAGCAGGCAAGACCACGTTGATGCAGTTCGTGCGTTCGGTCCTGTTTGGTTATTGCTCGGTCCGCCGCAATAAATATATTCCGCCGGTTTATGGTGGTCTGGCCGGTGGTAGTCTGCACGTTATCACTCCTCACAGTGATTACGAAGTGGTGCGACACATCGATCCCAATCGGATTACAGATCCCACCGGTGATTTGTCGGTTATCGATTCCAAAGACGGCGCTGTTCACGGTCGAGCGACGTTGGGCAATGTTCTGAGTGACGTTGACGAGTCCATATTTAATAACGTGTTTGCCATCGGTCTGCGCGAGATTCAGGAACTCAACACACTGAACAGCACCGATGCTGCCGAACATCTGTACAAGTTAACCAGTGGGCTTGATCGAGTCTCCCTGGTGGATGTGATGCGCGATTTGCGAGATCGTCGCGAACGAATCTGGGCAACAGCCGAAGAAAACCCTGGCAAAATGCGAATCGCGTCAGAAAAACGTCGCGAGTTAATGAAAGAAATCAGCGAACTGATGACTCGGTCGCGACGCTGGTCAAAAGTGGCCGCTCAGACCTGTGAGATTTCTAATCAGTTGGACGGGTTGGACGAGCAACTGGAAGAACTCACGCACGATTCGAAGTTGCTGGAGACCGCGGTCCAGATCAACGATCGCTGGAAGTCACGCCAATTGCTGAACGAACAAATCGAGGCCTTCGGGACATTGCCAAGTCTGCGTGATGTGTCGATCAAGGAACTTGATCGCCTCAACGCAAAAATCACCAAGCACCGTGAGCGTATTTCACAAATCAAACGGCAGCGAGCCGAATTGAAGGGCGAAGCAGGCCGCTTGCCAATCAACCGGCAGTTGTGGAGCAACGCTGCCCGTATCGACGCCATGACCGAGCATCAACCGTGGATTGAATCCATGTTGCGGCAAGTCGACCGGTTGCGACGAAACATTGGCGACATTAACACAACGCTGGGTGGCGAAGTTCAAGGTTTGGGTAGCAAGCTTAACCTGACCAATAAAGACATTCGGGACATCGCTACGCAAAGTTTTGCAACGATGAAAAATTCTGGTCGCAAGCTGCTGGATCAAAAAGAGCTGATCCAGCGATGCGAAGAGGATATCGAGCGGGCCAAACTGGAGCTCAGTCAATACGAAGATCGTTTGCAATCAACTTTCAGCGCCACCAATGACGGCGCGGCAGGTTCGCTGGACGACACCGGGCGTCTGGTTTCCAGATTGCGTCGACGTATCGAACTGGAAGAAAAGGTCGAAAAACTCAATCACACTCGACACGAACTGGAACGCGAGATTGATGATGTGGTGAACGAGCAGGTGTTGCCTGTAGGCAAACTCTCCACGTTGGGCATTATCTTTATTCTGGGAATTGTTTTCGCTGGCTTCGGTCTCCTGAATATGTGGTGGTCGGGCGGAGCTTACGGTTCAACACCGACTGAAGTTGGCTTCTTGCTGATGATATTGGGAACCGGATTCGGATTGTTCTCGTTGGCACTGAAACACCATTGGGAAAAAGTGGCTCGGGAAGAGCTGGACGATTTTCGGCACCAGTTTGACCTTGTAAGACAACAGCTAAAGCGAGCCAAAGCGGAGCGTGATGAAATCGAACGACACCTGCCAAAGGGTGTTGGTGAATTTGATTTGCAGTTGCGTGATGCTGAATCACAACTGGCTCGTATGGAAGACCTGTTGCCACTTGAGAATCGTTGCAAGACGGCCAAGTACAATCTGGAGGAAGCTCAACGTAAAAGACAAAAGGCTGAGGGCGATCTGGATTTGACCAGCAAGCAGTGGCGAGATACTTTGCGTGCCGTCGGGCTGCCCGACAGTTTGCAGCCGGAAGACATTGACGGGATCACGCAGAAGTCTGAAAGAATCACCGGATTCCATTCCCGCCTGGATCAATACAAGGCGGAATTGATCGAGCGTGAAAACGAACTTTCCACGATGACTAAGCGGGTCGATGTGTTGGCCGATGATGTGGGGATCGTGATTGATGAGCGCGAGCCTCTGGAGCGTGTCGAGCGGTTGCGGTCTGAACTTGGTGAACAGCGCCGGTTGGTTGGTATTCGCAAAGAGCTGGCATCCAAATACAAATCTTTGCGTTCGACCTACTTGAAAGTGTCACGCGAACTGGAAAGAACGATTGTCCAAAAGCGGAAGTTGATTACGGCTGTGAATGCCGAGTCAGAAGATGAATACCGACAGTTCCATGTTAAACACCAGGAACGACGCAAACTGCTTAACAAACGAAACAGCTTGACAGAACAAATCGCTGCCGCCTTGTCCGCCAATATCACGGAACAAGAACTTGGCGAAAAGTTTGACCGATATGGCTACGGCGGATTGGAGCGTCGTTGGGAACGAGTTCAACTGAAGATTGAAGAGCTGAAAGAAGAGCAAACTCGGTTACACCAGCAACGCGGTGAGTACCTGCAGGAAGTCAAGATGCTGGGCGAGGACTCGCGACTTGATGAAGCTAGACTTGAACTGGGTGCGATTGACCAGCAAATCAAGAATCTCAAACACGAATGGCAGGTTCTCTGCGTGAGTTCCCAGATGCTGGATTCGATTAGAGAAAACTATGAAGCTCAGCGGCAGCCGGAGACACTTCGCGAAGCTTCAAATTATTTGGAGCGACTGACCGAAGGTTCCTACAACCGCATTTGGACTCGATTGAGTGGCGAAGAGTTGCTGGTCGACAATTCCGATGACGAGACGTTGTCAGTGGATCTGTTAAGTCGCGGTACTCGTGAAGCCGTCTATCTGGCACTGCGACTGGCGTTGGTTGGAGCCTATGCTCGCCGTGGCGCTGTGTTGCCAATGGTGCTGGACGACGTGCTGGTGAACTTTGATTCCAGTCGAGCCCGCGCGGCAGCCACTGTGCTCAAAGAATTTTCGGCCATGGGCTATCAAGTGATGATGTTTACCTGCCATGACCACATCAGAGACTTGTTCGATTCGATCGAAGTCGATGTGCGAGTACTTCCTCATCACAAGGATGTCGTCGAACACGATGCGGCCCCTGTGGCGTTCCGTCGAGGGTATTCGGAACCTGCACCCGTATCGATTCCTGAGCCTGTTCGACCGGTTGTCCGCCCGTTACCTGAACCGGTCCCATCCAGTCTGGTTTTGGAAACGGATGAATTCGACCCTGACTTGCATTATGAACTCAGTTCAATCGAGCAGGATCAGAAGAACGAATCGCAGCTGCGTCAGAAAATGCAGAATGTCCCAGCCACGATGTCCTGGCGAAGACAGAAATCGGCCTGATCGGATCGAGCACTTCCTTGTGCCCATGATTCTAGATTAGCGAACAGTTCCGGTTGACCAACATCTTGTCGATGCGCTAGTGCGACAAGCGGTGTGTCTTGTTCCTCCAGAGCAGAGGCCCGGACAACTCACTCTCACTTTGGGAGGGCCGGACGAGGTACAGGTCCGGGAAGGGAAAC
>CAZOXC010000112.1:0-7913 GCA_964583205.1 uncultured Pirellulaceae bacterium
AACCTCGCACACCGGATCAATCAACATATGTTGAATGCAATCGACGGTTTCGATTCGCTCACCGTTTTCAGTCAACGAAACATAAATAACCGAAAACGGATAGGTCCCCGGAACCATCTGGTAACCGATCACTGCATACGTCTGGCCATCTTCACTTACCAGCAATTCCTGAAACGGATCCAGACTGCCGGGCAACTCAAACTGAACTCGAGAACAGCCCAGAAACCGGAAACCCAGCCGGTCCTCAATTTGTTCTCGGGCAAAAGAGAATAAAGGCAAGTGATCAGCCGGAATTTCGGAAAGCTCAACGGCCTGAACCGTAGGTGCCTGAAACCGGCGTTCTCGTAAACTCAACCAGACCTGTACCTTCCGAATCATTTTCGGTAGGAGCTGGAATGCTACGACGATTAAAACAATTTTCCACATAACACTTTTTCGTGAGGGTAGCCGCCAATCATATCGCAGCAACTGTGAAGTACAAAACCGGGAGCTGGAATCGAACAGGGGCGTGTCGAGTTGACGTAATCGGGGGTATACTGCAGGGCGAATGTTTTTCCAAATCTGGTCCGCCAGAATTACGCAAGGCAGATCACACAATGAGGGCCCAAATGAAATCATTAAATAAGTTAATTCAGCCTGGTATTACGTTAGCGCTAACCATTGTCTTAATTTGTGCGTCAGTTTCCACGCCGTTGTTTTGCACGCCTCTGGCGGCTCAGGCAACTCGGATGTCACCGGAACTTCTCTGGGAACTGGGGCGACTTGGGGCGGCTGAGGTTTCTCCTGACGAATCGACTCTGGCGTACACCGTTCGCCATTACGAATTGGCCGAGAACAGCGGTCGCAGTTCAATTCATATCAGGAAATTTGCCGACAACACTGAAATTATTCCGATCCAGGGCTGGAAAGTGGTCGGCTCGTTGCACTGGATGGTTTTTGATGGTGAATATCGTCTGGTGTTTGAAGGAATGCGCGGAGATGAGACAAACGCTGCAGTCCAAGCCTGGATGTTAAACCTCAGTAACCTGAAGGTTTCGCAAATGACGGACTACGAAGATGGTGTTTCCAATCTGAAAATTTCACCGACCGGAAAGCATATTGCTTTTACCCGCGATATCAAAATGGACCAAACGGTCAACGAGCTGTACAAGGACCTGCCCAAAGCGGATGCTCGAATCATCGATTCCTTGTTGTATCGTCACTGGGATTCCTGGCATGACTACAAGTACTCGCATCTTCACGTGGCTGAACTTGATGGAAACGCCAAAGCAGGCGAGGCCAAAGATTTAATGGAGGGGATCAAGGCAGATAGTCCTGTTCCACCATTCGGAGGTTCTGAGCAATACAACTGGTCGCCAGATGGAACCGAAATTGCCTACACAGTCAAAATCGACGAACGCTGGGCCGAGACAACCAACAGCGATGTTTACACCGTGAAAGTGGATGGCGGAACGCCCGTCAACATCAGCCAGGGACGACCGGGGTATGACAACAACCCGGTATACTCGCCGGATGGAAACAGCATTGCTTTCCAGTCTATGCCTCGAGCCGGTTTTGAAGCCGATCGGAATCATATTATCGTTTACGATCGAGTTTCCAAGAGTTATTCCGATCCTACCGAGTCGCTTGATCAGACTTCTCATGACGCCACCTGGCTTAACGATGGCGGGTTCGCTTACGCCAGTGAACATCAGGGCACGAATCAGATTTTCGCGATCGGTTCAAAGACTTTCCCGGCGGAAGCTGGCTCAAAGTTTGGTAAACAATTGACCAAAGGCCAATATAATTTCGGCCTGGTGCATATGTTTGAGGACAACAAGTCGGCTGTCGTTTCCTACATGAGCATGAAACGACCTCGCGAACTGGGTTGGTTGGATCTGGCGACTGGCGAGATGAAACCGCTCACCAACATCAACGATGAGATTTACGCCAACCTGGAGTTGCCGGATGTGCAAGAACGCTGGGTTGAGTCATCTGACGGCAAGAAGATTCATTGCTGGGTGATCTACCCGCCCAATTTTGATCCCAATAAAAAGTACCCCATGTTGCTCTACTGCCAGGGTGGGCCACAGGGACAAATTGGCCAGTGGTTTTCGTTCCGCTGGAATTTTCACTTGATGGCAGCTCAAGGTTACGTGATCGTCGCACCGAATCGGCGAGGCCTTCCTGGTTTTGGCCAGGAGTGGAACGATCAAATCAGTGGCGATTGGGGCGGTCAGGCCATGCAGGATCTGCTTTCGGCCAACGATGACATGCTCAAGGAACCTTTTATTGACAATTCACGTGTCGGCGCGATTGGCGCGAGCTTCGGTGGATACACGGTCTATTGGATGATGGGGAACGCTGGCGATCGCTTCGCCTGCATGCTGGCCCATTGCGGTGTTTTCAACCTGGAATCCATGTACGGCTCAACCGAAGAGCTGTTTTTCGTCAACTGGGATTTGGGCGGGCCCTATTGGAAGGGTGGAGACATTCAAAAAGAATACAATCAATTTTCGCCTCATCGCTTTGTTAAAAACTGGAAGACTCCTCTGCTGGTTGTGCACGGTGAAAAAGATTTTCGCGTCCCAATTACCCAAGGTATGGAAGCGTTCACGGCTGCCCAGGTGCAAGGCGTCCCATCGAGGTTCCTGTATTACCCCAACGAAGGTCACTGGGTGCAGGGTCCGCAGAACGGCGTGTTGTGGCATCGAGTGTTCTTTGACTGGCTGGATGAATACTTGAAAAAGTAATTCACAGGCCCAACGACTAATTCAAATAATCTTTTAAACTTTGTGAGAAAAAAATGGTAAAAGCAACTGCAAGACACATTCTGGTAGAAACTGAAGAAGCCTGTGAAGATTTGAAACAACAAATCGTTGGCGGCAAAGATTTTGCCGAAATCGCCAAGGAATTTTCTGCTTGCCCGTCCGGTAAACAAGGCGGAGATCTGGGCGAGTTCGGACCTGGCCAAATGGTTCCCGAGTTCGATCAAGTCGTCTTTTCTGCGGATCTGAATTCTGTTCAAGGTCCAGTGAAAACTCAATTCGGTTATCACTTGATCGAAGTTACCAGCCGCGGCGCCTAGTCGATTGGTCACGGAAAATAATTCCGATACCGGCTTGCCGGTTAAATCAGATTCTCGTCGTTTCGCCGAGTTCAATTTGCTGATGGTAGCCCTGGTCTGGGGCTTCAACATGCCGATCATGAAATTCGGCATCGGCGAAATGAACGAGTATCTTTATAACGCTCTGCGGCTCAGCTTTTCCGCGCTGGTGCTCGCTTTGATCGTTCTCTGGCAGCGCTCGCCACTAATTCAACGCGACTCGAAAACCGTTTCAATTGGCAAACAATGGTTGGGGATTGTCACGTTTTCTTTTCTGGCAGGGTTTGCCTATCAAGTGTTATTCCTGATGGGTATCGCTGCAACATCGGCCGGCAACACGGCGTTGATCCTGTCGACGCTGCCGATGTGGTCGGCGATTCTGGCCTGGTTGATACTCAGGGAAAAATTGCATCGCTGGGGCTGGCTCGGTTTGCTAGTCACTTTGACCGGGACGATCATCGTCGCGTCGACCAAGGGTTCAATTGGCACCAGTCAAAACACCCTACACGGCAACATTCTGGTGGCCGCGGCCGCATTCAGTTGGGCTTTCGTTTCAGTAATCAGCCGACCCATCATGAAAACGGCTTCGCCAATTGCCCTGGCGTTTGTCAGCGCGGTGATGTTCCTTCCGCTGCACTTTCCAATTTCCTGGAACTCGATCGGAGATTTGAAAATCCTGATTGAGAAACCGCTGGTGCTGGCTTCGGTGGCCTATTCAGGAATTTTCTCTACAGGCGCGGCCTATGCCATGTGGAATTTCGGCGTGCGACAAATTGGTGCCGCGCAAGCGACAGCGTTTCAAAATCTGGTTCCGCTGGTCGCCTTATTGGCCAGTTGGTTTTTTCTGGCCGAGCGCCCGCTGATCGTGCAACTTCTGGGCGGCTCAATGATTATTGGCGGCCTGTTAACGATGCGATTCCGCGCTCCAAACAACGCGCTGGCCAAATAAGTCATTGGCCAAATAACGCGCTGGCCGATTCCGTTAACTGAAGACGGCGAAATTAATTCGGCGAATTCACGACAACTTCATCGTCGCGAATCACTTCGAATCCCATATCTTCGATCATTTTGTAGTCCGCTTCCGGAGCTTGCCCCTTGGTCGTCAAATAGTCGCCGACGAACAATGAATTTGCGACATAAAGGCCCAGCGGCTGCAGTGAGCGCAAGTGAATCTCGCGACCGCCGGCGATTCGCAACTCGCTGCCCGGATTCACAAAGCGGAACATCGCGAGGGCCCGCAGGCAGTCGCGAGGGTTCAAGTGATCCAGCTCCTCTAACGGCGTCCCTTCAATTGGATTCAGGAAGTTCAACGGAATCGACTCGGCTTTCAGCTCTTGCAACGCAAACGCCATCTCGATTGTATCGGAATGCTTTTCGCCCATTCCGATAATGCCGCCACTGCAAATCTCCAACCCGGCCGAGCGAACATTACGCAGCGTGTCCAGGCGATCTTCAAAAGTGTGAGTCGTGCAAATCTTCTCGTAGTATTCTCCACCGGCGTTCAAGTTATGATTGACTCGATCAACACCGCAATCTTTCAAACGAGCAGCTTGTTGCTGGTCAAGCAGCCCCAAACAAGCGCACACTTTGAGGTCAAATTTTTCTTTGATCTCGGGCACAACCGTCTCGACGGCCTTCAACTCTCGTTCACTGGGGGCTCGACCTGAAATCACCAGGCAAAATGTTTTGGATTTGCGATCAAGAGCTTGCTGAGCCGCATCCATGATCTTGTTGCGATCCAGAAAGTTGTACTTGGGGATGTCGCTTTTGGCGATTTTCGATTGCGAACAATAGTGGCAATCTTCCGGGCACAAACCGCTCTTGGCATTCATCAAAAAGTACAACTGGACGGTATTTCCGAAATGATGATGTCGCAATCGGTACGCTGCGGCGACCAAATCCATGATTTCGGCATCTGATGACGCCATAATCCGGGCCGCCTGTTCACGGTTGATGGGCTCATCATTGAGGACTTGTTGGGCCAACTGCGACCAATTTTGTGCTGATTGATTGTTTATCTGCGGTTCTACCAGGCTCATTAAATTGAATTCCCTGTTATTAATTCGAATTTGCTCAACGAATTCCGATACGGACCCTCAGTCCCATTCGACATTCGTTTTGAGAATCCATAGAATAACCTAAATGAAGTACTTGGTGCAGACAGGATTACTGGGCGAAATCAGCCTGTTTCGTTCGCCCGACAATGGTCGTTACGAGCGAGACGAAGATGTCGTTTGCCGCACGAATCGCGGTCTGGAAGTGGGGCGAGTTGTCACTGACTCGCCGGAAGGTTCTGTCATGGCTGACAGTTCCCCGGCTGCCTCCGGAACCTTGCTGCGGCGGATCACTCGAGAAGACCGGATGATCCTGTCCCGGATCGACAAATTCAAGGATCGAGCTTTTCTGGCTTGTGAAAAATTGCTGCGCGAGCGAAATGTTCCAGGGATTCTGGTGGACGTTGAACATCTGTTTGACGGCGAATCGGTTTATTTTTACTTTTTGGGTGACGTACCGGAATCCATCAACTCGATTTCGACCGAGCTGACAGAGATTTACGACTCGAAGGTTAAATTTCGCCAATTCACAGAACTACTTGCCAAAGGCTGCGGTCCCGGCTGCGGCACGACCGCCAGCAAGTGTGGTGAGAATGGTGGTTGCTCCAGTTGTTCAATCTCGGGCGGCTGCGGATCATCAAACGTCGCCAGTCAAGTTTCGGCTGATCAACCAGAAGCCGGCTCACAGTCATCAACAACCTGATCAACTATCAACAACGTGATCAAGAAGATTATTTCCGGTGGCCAAACCGGTGTCGATCGAGCAGCTTTGGACGCAGCGATTTCTCTAGGGATTGAGCATGGGGGATATTGTCCCAAAGGTCGACGAGCAGAAGATGGGCGGATTCCTGACGAGTATCAGTTGACTGAAACGACGACCGCTGACTATTCCGATCGTACCGAGCGAAACATTTTGGAATCTGACGGTACATTGATCGTTTGCGATGGCGAACTTTCGGGCGGCACCAGACTCACCAGACAAATTGCCGAACGCAACAACAAGCCGCTGCTGTGCATCGAAATCCAACAGCCGATCCTACCGCCATTGTTTTACGACTGGATCAAGCAGCATTCAATTGAAACTCTCAACATCGCGGGACCTCGAGAATCCGGCGTACCAGGAATTGCAAACGCGACACGCAGTATTTTACTGGAGTTGTTGCGGAATTGAGCGAGCGGCTTCAGTCCCCGCCTAGCGGTCACTATCCGATTCACGAATGGACTCCAGCAGATCAGACGGAATCCATTGCGATTGTTTTTCAATCAGCAGATCGAGTGGCGGAGTGCGGACCATCGCGCCTTCAGCCAGCTCGAATTGATCGCCAAGCCAGGCTTGGTTGTAAGCGAACAGAGCTCTGAAAAATCGCCCGGACCCATAAGTTTCCTCGGCGATCGACCAATAGCTGGAATCTTTATCGCATAGATAGGTGGGTTTACTCTCTTCACCACGGTCTTCTGTTTCTGGCGATACTTCTTCTGTGCCCTCCGTTAACTCAATCGAATCGTTCGGGCGGTTTTCAACGATACTGGGAATGCGAGAAGCCTCCGCAGAATTGGCGGGCTGTGGGTCAGTTTCAGTCCGTTGAGTTTGTGGTTCGTCGAAAATTCGGCTGCTTCCGGGCACAAACCCAGTTGGCGGCGGTAGCGTTGGCTCAAGCACCCTTGGTTGTCCCAGCTTGCTATCCACTTGAGAACTCTGCCTGCCCGGTTCGAAGCGACCGCCAGGAACGATCGAGGGCAATGTAATCTCAGAATTGTCGACCGTTGGTGTATTCAAGTCCTGACCAGCATCGTTCGGCGATTTAACGTAAGGCTCGCTAGTCGCAGAAGGCTGAGGCAAGGCCGGCCAGGAATTCGGAGACTGTCGTAGCTCGGCACTTCCAGTCGATTCCTGGCTGAGTAAATCGTTGGGCTGAGATTGTGCGGCAAGCTGATTTGCTGATGCATTCGATGGTTGGAAACGACTTGGCTGGAAAGCACCACTATGAGCTGGCGAAATTACTTCTGGCAGTTGCCTGTCGTCAGCCATTGCAATTCGTTCATCTGGTTTTTCGATATTCAAGGACGGCTCTGGAGTCAGTGGCCCGCCAGAATCTGTGCTACTTGCAATCGAGTGCTCCGAGTAAATCTCCGGCTCCGTCAAGCGATCTGGCTGGAATCTGGAAGGCGGCGGTTCCTGCTTGGCAATGAAACTGTCAGTATTAGAACGAGGTTCAAGCCCTTCGTTGTCCGTGGCCAGTCGGGAATTTGACTCTTCGGTCGCATTCTGCGAATTGGCAAACGTCGCTGCATCGACGGACTCGGTTTCATTGGACTCTGAGTCGCTGGACTCTGAATCGCTGGTCGTTGTACTAGTGGCGGGTGATGGGTAGTTGCTGGCCAAGGGGCGAGGCTTTCCAAGGCCGCCAAAACGATAGTAGGCAGCAAACAGCAGCAGCACGAACAAGACAGAAATGATCGTCATCCATAGCCTTGCTTCTCGAGCAAGTCGATCGTGATCGGTATCGATATGGTCGTAGTTATCGTCCATGTTATTGGTTTCTATCGGATTCAAGTTTTTTCAGCGACTCTCAGCCGACTGCTGCGTGACCTGGGATTTTCCAAAATCTCTTCTTCACCCGGAACAATCGGTTTCGGGTTCAAGGGTTTCATGTCGTCGTGTTCTCGAAACGCTTCTTTGACCAACCGATCTTCCAGCGAGTGGAAACTGATCACTGCGACCCGGCCTCCTTGACGGATTTTTTCAGGAAACCGCTGCAAAGCAACCTTGATCC
>CAZOXC010000113.1:0-7904 GCA_964583205.1 uncultured Pirellulaceae bacterium
ATCTCGTTTCGCCGCTCCTGCAACTCGCTTAACTGTTGCCGAGTTTCCTCAACCTCGTCCATGACATCGTCCATACGATAATTCTGCCTGGCCAGCTCTTCGTACTCCTCCAGAGAAATTACCTGGATCACATTGGTCGATGTGGAAACAATGTGTTCGTCACTTCCGGGAAACTCCGGCGGATAATTGTCGACGACTGTCGCATAGTAGGTGATCAAGTCTCCAGCTTTCGCGCCCAGTTGGCCCAAGTCGAACACATAGTCGACCGCACCAAAACCCTTGCCCTGCACTTCGCCGGTTTGATCGACGGAAAACGAACCCAAACGATTGACAGAGCGAGTCAGCAGCACCTTTTCGACTGCCACATCATCGGCGACTTGAATCCGCACGGGGACTTGCCAACCCTCAACAGCAATCACGTGTGATTCCGGTGCTTGAATTTGAATTTGTGGCGGCCGGTCAGGCGAACTAACAATGTTGCCGCTCAAGTTCTCCATGCTTGCGAGGTTATCGGCAGTAAACAACTGCACAGAGAATTCATTTTGTTGTGCGAGCACAAAACTGCCTCGAACCTTACGAGGTTCCTGCTCGTCAGTCGTCAACAACAACTGCTCGACGGTCGATTGATTGCCGGGTACGTTCTCGCCGGGCAGCATTGACAATGCCATCTCTCCATGTCCAAGGTCGATGTTACTTTCAACTTCGAAGGTAACCTCCGTTCCCTGCATTCCGATAATGCCTCGAGAATCCAGCAAGCGTTTTTGTGATTCCCAGCCTGTGTAGTCCGGGAAGTCGTAGTTGATCCAGACTTTTTCAAAAGTAGGCAAGGGCAACACGTTGATCTGGAACAAGTTGCTTTGACCGTGCTCGGTTTCTACGTAACACTCAAACGAATTCTGCAGATTCGAAAGTTCAATCGAAAACTCACCGTCAGCGGAACGCTTCAGAGGAGTCGAGATGTCACCGGATTCGAAAACTTGAATCAAGTTGCCGCTTTGCGGGATCGATGGACCAGAAGTCACAACGGTAATCGCGGCCGACTGACCTTGGAAAATTGTGTCTGGTTCAACTTGGACGTCAAAAATCAGTGAAGTGTAGGCAGGGTGTCCGCCCAGAGGATCCAGATACCTGGGTAATACGCGGCTGAATACTTGTGGCAATCCGAAATAGCCCAGCAACAAAATTGTTCCCAGCAAAAGCATTAACAGCAACGCCTTCAGCATTGGACCGAATCGAACAATTTCAAAAGGCGACAACTCTCGACTGAGATCGTTGCCGCGTTTGATTGCCGTCTCTTTGAGCACTGGACTGGTATGGCCAGAAGATTCATCTGTCAGGTCGATCGTATTAACGAGCGTATTGTCGTGAATCTTCAGACGCTCTTCGACTTGCCGAGCCGATTTGTGTTCATCAAAACGATTGCTCCAAATGTTGCGTGCGATGTTAACAAGGCACAGCAATCCACACACGATGAAGCCAACATCAATCGCCAGTCGCAACCAGACGGGCAACGCCAGCGCAGCGTCGACAAAGATCGCGGCAATGACGATCGCCACCAGAGCGACGACGCTGACAAACAGCGAACGCGAGACAGACGCGAAGCCGTCCAGCAAACTGGTATTGCGAAGAAAAATGCCAACTGGTGATTCGCTCATAACACTCTCTCAAATGCGGTTACCAGATTATAGACGTTTGACGCCTCGGCCAGAACTTCGTTTCCGCAATTCAAATCAACCCCCCGGTTTTTCGCAGCAGCCATTCGCATCCCAGCGTGAAAAGCAGGATAATCATTAACCAGGCTTTGTCCCAGATATAAATGGTTTTCGGTGGAATCCTGGTGGCTTCCAGATCGATTTTGAGTTGATCGAGGAATTTTTCACATTCATCGGCAAAAAAGTGCTGTCCACCGGTTTGGCCTGCGATCATTTTCATGGCCACCGGATTCGCGGCCACATTCAAACGCTCGACGTTAATCGAATAGGCATTGAACTTCCGCGACAAAGCGTCCGGGTTCATGCCGGGCGCTGACAAATTCACTTCGTGCACACCATCTTGAGTGATTTTAAAGTCGGATCGAAAACGAGGAGTCCTTCCGGCGACCGTTTGCATCGGAACCTGCTCAACCGTTCCATCGGGCAAACTGATCTGCAGTTGCGGATCGCGCCCGCTGGGCGATTGATGTTTCAACACCGCTTCGATCGAAATCGAGTCACCCGTGCGGACACTGGTGCCATTCAACTTCAGGGAAACTTGTTGACCTGGTTGGAAATCACCACCGATCACCAACCAACGAATCATGTTTGACCAGAACGCATCATAAAAGCCAGCCAGGTCTTGATTGTTGGTCGACAATAAACTCCACCGCCAAATCCCCTGACCCAACAACGCGACGACCGAACCGGAGCCGATAGAACTGGTCACCAACACCGGCGACGCATTTTCATCGCCGCTGGTTTCAGCCAGGACCCGCGCGTTCGGTTTAACCTGGACAATTTCGTCGACCGACTGCAGGGCCGGCAAGCGTTCGATTGCAGTTTCCACATCCAGACCCATCTTGGTCGGCGCAAACCACTGGGCCATTTTTCCTGAAACGGTGATCGAGAGCTTTTGTTGAGTCAAAAGTCCGTCGCCCCAATTCACTGGCTCAATTTTAGCCAGTGCCTGAGCAATCTCCTGACCGGGACTGGAGCTATCTGAATAAGGGCGTCCTCGCGCGAAAACCACATTGCCGCCGGTGTCCAGCACATGCTCGACCAGCGCCTCGGCCGACTGCGGAGTAATCACTTCTTCAATCTGCCGCCCGAAGATCACGACATCATAGTCAGCCCAATCCGCAGCGGATTCAGGAACCTTGACTGCCCGGCTTTCCGAGTCTTCTTTTCGCGTCACGATCACACCGCGCTTGCGAGCCGCAATTTGTGAAATCTGAATCAACTCGATCCGCTCATCTTTTCTCAGCGACTGCGCAATAAACTTCGTATCCCAAAACGGTTCGCCTTCGATCAACAGCACTTGCATTCGGCGAGGTTGAACTTGAGCAAACACGGACTGGTTGTTGTTGCCCAGCTCAGATTCGTTGCCCACGTCATCGAGCGACAACTGGTATTCGTACTGACCATTTTCCTCGTGCTGAATCGGGATTTTGACTTCCAGCACTTCGCCCTCATCGAACTCGACCGGGATCCGCCGCAGTTGATCTCCCTGCTGTACCCGTAGCGTCGTTTTCAGACCCTCGCAACCGACGTGATAAATTTTGGCAAGAATCGTTCCAGATTCATTCGGATAGAGATACTCCTGCATGGGAATCGCAACAATTGCGGCGTCCTGTGTGCTGGAATTCGAACCAAAAGTCACGGTATGGACTTCAATGTTTTTAACACCCGCGAACCGGGCAATTCGATCGACGGGCGCACCTTCGCTATCGATTCCGTCACTCAATAAAAGCAAGGTACCCGGGGCACTTTGTTTGGGAACCCGATTCAACAACGAAGAGGTGGCTCGCACCAGATAAGTTTCACCGCCCAGAGCGGGTGTCAATTGAGTGTTGGAGCGAGTCAAAGGTCGAGGCCGCTCAGCAAACTCGTAAGCCTCCACGTTGAAGTCTTCCCGTAAACGACTCAGGACTCGCGGCGACAGCCAGGCATCGGACACGTGATCCAGTCGCCGCCGCCCCTGGCTGTCTTCAGTCAACATGGACTCGGAAACATCGGCCAGGATATACAAATCCCTTTTTTGATTCATGAGTTCGGACTCGACCACTTTACTTGGACCCAACAGGATGAGTGCCAGAGTCGTAATCGAAGCCAGTCGCATGATCATCAACATCAGTGCCCGAATCGGAATTCCACGATAGATCCGGACGTACGCGAACACCGCCAGGCCGGCGGCCAACAGCCCCAGAAAAATGATCAGCCCAACCGGCAGGATTGGTCGCCACACGAAGGCCAACATTTCGGTCGAAGCGCCAATCATCGTTTCCACCAACCCAACAGACACGATTCCAGCGTCAACAGGATCAGCCCCAACAAGGCCGCCCAACCCCACAACGGATTTCCCTTGTCAAACAAGTCAACAGAAAACTGGCCAGCCTCCACCGCAACGAAGTTGCCAGCCTTAATTTGGTCGGCGTCCAGCTCCGATTCCAGAACGCTCAAGTCACTTTCCCGGTTATCGACCGCGACCGCAATTGACTGCACCGCGATTTGATTTTGCTCCAATGTGTAAACGCCCGGCTGCTCTGTTTTATCGACCAACAAAGCCTGGTTCCCATCGTTCCTTGAGACAATCGTTTCGACCTGCTTTCCATCGGGGCCGGTCACCACCCAGGAATCCATCGACTCCGCTTGGCTTGAGGAAACCGGAACATCAAAAAAGATACTGTCGCCAATCAGATGCTGATCCAGCTCTTCAATGTCTGTGCGCAAGTTGCGGATGATGATTTGCACAAGCGCCGCAAAGGAACCGAACTTACCGAACTCGCTGAAATAAACAGAAGGACTCAGATTGGCCAGAACGACCTTTCCTTTCTCAAAGTTAGCAACTCCCAACGCCGGTCGGCCATCTGAATAGGTTAACAAAATGTCAGAAGCCGCGTCTGTCTGGCTCACGTTCCACACCTGGCGAAAGCGAATTTGCTGCAAGGCAATCTGGCTTTGCAAATCGTAATCTTTCAGCCAACGACTCCGCCACTTGCCGGATTTAATATAAGGCATGCGATTGAAATCGTTGAATCGATCCAGGCCCAAAATATCAAACGGCAGGAAACCCTTGCCCGCACTGGCCGACAGTTTCTGCAAGTGCGATGCTACATCGCCTTCGCCACACAAAAACACCAGCCCGCCACCTTCGCGAACAAACCGGGTGATCTCTCGAGCTGCCGGCTCGCCCAAACTTCCGATATATCCCACCACTACCATCGACTGGCCACTCAAACTATTCTCGCCGACCTCTCGCGAACTGAAGGTCGAGATTTTGAAACGGTCGGCATCAGTGTCAAAAGGTCGAATCGCACGTTCGATAAAAAACGAAGTGGTACCCAGCTCGTCGGGAATGTCATCGGAAATCACGGCAATCGGAGTCTGTTTGCCGGGCAAAGTGCAAACCTGAACTTGATTATCCGCGGCCAACGCATCGTCCGGTATCGAAAACTCGTAAGACAGTTCAACAGGATCCGCCTTTTCAATGGAAAAGTTGACGAAAGTTGATTCACCAGCGGCAATCTGAACGACTTGTTCGTCAATTTGACTTGAGCCGGCCGACAACACCAGCGGAACTTGTTGCACCGAGTCCGTATAGTTGTTAATTCGAACTGAAAGCTCGATCGACTGACCAGCAATCGGATCACGAGGCGAACATGTCGCTTCCGACAAAGCGATATTCTCTACAGCCAGTCGTTCATTAAATTTCACAAAACGAATATCGGTTTCCGGCGGCAACGAAATCGTTTGGGCCTCAGAATTGAGAACTTGCTGCCAATTGGTTTTCTGCATGTCCGAGATGACCACCAGTTGCCGGCTTCCGTCGTGACTCGCCAACTGCTTTGCGGCTTCGTTGATCGCCGCCGCAAGATCGGCTCGAGAATAACTCCAGTCCAGTGCTGCGACCTGGTCCTTCAAACCAACAAAGTTAGGACTGAGTTTGCGCACCAGCGATTGCGGAGTCTCTCGAGCAACCACGACGGTGGCGACATCGCGCCCCGGCTCCAGTTGATTCAGCGATCGTTCGGCCGCAGCAACCAGGTTGCGGAAATAGACGCTATTTCCTTGCTGACGAGCGGTTGAGAGGCTGGCATCAATGACGATCGCCACCGCACGCGATTCCGAACTGTTCGAATTCCCGCCGCCCTGCCACCAAATCGGTCGGGCAAATGCAAACACCAGCAACGCCACCGCCACTGCTCGCAACAGCAACAGGATCCAGCGTTTCAATTTCAAAAACCGATTCTGCTGGGAGACCGACTCTTGCAAAAAACGAATCGTGGGCACCACAAATCGATCTCGCGAGCGACGGTTGAGCAAGTGCGCCAATATCGGCAACGACAACAGGGCCAAGCCTGCCAGCATCAAAGGAGTTGTCCACTGGATCATACTTCACCCACTCATTCTGTAATCATGTAGGGTGAATCCGCCGAGTCCGACTCGTTTTTCAGATTTGCTGACCGAGTCCGCGCCGACAATCGATCCTGCCGTTTGGCAAAATACTTTTGCAGGATATCGATATAGGAATCCTGAACTTTGACCAGATTGTAATCGACCCCCAGTTTCCTACATTGGGCGCCCCAGTCGGCGACAAAGTTTTTCATTTTGTCCCGATAGTTTTTGCGGATGGCGGGCGTATCGGCTCGAGTTGATTCTCTCGATTCAGAATCGATAAACATGGCCGCGCCCAGATCTTCTGGCAATTCGATCTCGTGATTGTGAAGCACGTGGAATACGATAATTTCACCACCGCGTTGCAGCCAAACCGAAAACTTCTTCAATAATTCTGTCTGATCGTCCAGCAAATCGCTGAACACGCAGAGCAAATCGCGTTTCCGTGAATGTTGAATCAAGGAGCTAATCGCATCCGGCAATTGAGCATTCACAACCGCACGCACACTCTCCATCACATCCAAAACCTGCATCAAATGTCGAATGTTGCTGGCGGGCCGTTGAAACCGACTCAATCCGTCTTGCGCAAACGCGAACGAAAACAAATCGTGTTGTTTCGTTACCAGAAATCCAATCGCGGCAGCCATCCGACAACTACAGTCCAATTTTGATTCCTGTTGACCTCGATCGAACCCGGTAAAGAACATGGAATTCGACCCATCGACCAGCAAGTGCACGTTGAGGTCAGCTTGATGCTCGAACAACTTGATGAACAGCTTGTCCGTTCGTCCAAAAACTTTCCAGTCGATATGATTGATTTCGTCGCCCGGCAAATACTGACGGTAATCGCGAAACTCGATACTCTGCCCTCGCTGAAATGTCTTATGGCGACCGGAATAGAGTCCTTCGATCGCTCGACGGCTGGAAAAGTCGGCATGCGAGAGTCGCCGCAGGTCCTGTGGACGGAGGTACTTGCGATTCAACCCACCTCGATACACCACATCGGCAAGGATAACGTTGTCCTGTGGCGCGGGGTTGCTCATCGCAGTCAATTTCATTCAAAACAAGTTGACGTTTTTTCAGCTGGTGATGTAGGCCGGCTCTGGAACGTTGTCCAGGATGTACTTGACGATGTCGGAGTCCGAAATCCCTTCACCGGCGGCATTGTAGTTGGGCAAAATTCGATGGCGTAAAACCCAGGGCGCCGCTTCACGCACATGCGACGAAGTCACTGTTGGCTGCCCATCAATCACAGCCATCGCTTTGGCTGCCAGGATCAAGTTCTGACCGGCTCGCGGTCCAGCACCCCAGGAAACGTAATTGCGGACATAGACATTGGCGTCCGGTTCTTCAGGACGCGTCGCTCTGGCCAGCGAGACCGCGTACTTGACGACATGACGGGAAACCGGGACTCGGCGAACCAGACTTTGAAAAGCGCGGATTTGGTCGATCGTGAAAACTTGCTCAACCGCAGCCTCGCGTTCATCGGTTGTTGAAAACACAATATTCTCTTCCTGTTCGGCCGTTGGATAATTGACCCACAAGCTGAACATGAAACGGTCCAACTGAGCTTCAGGCAAAGGATAAGTTCCCTCCTGCTCGATCGGATTCTGTGTCGCAAACACGACGAAGGGTTTTTCCAGTTGATGAGTCTTGCCCATACTGGTGACCGTGTATTCCTGCATGGCTTCCAGCAAAGCAGATTGAGTTTTGGGCGGAGTTCGATTGATTTCATCAGCCAGAATAATGTTGCCGAAAATCGGACCGGGAACGAACCGCATTTCGCGGGAACCTGTGTCCGAATTCTCCTGCAAC
>CAZOXC010000114.1:0-7898 GCA_964583205.1 uncultured Pirellulaceae bacterium
AAAGACAAGGACTTAGTCAATTTTCGTGATTGGGTAACCAAGGGAATTCTCAATGCAAGTGGTGACTCAAGAGTGCAAAGGCTACTTTCTACAAGCTCTCAACTGGAAAAACAGATTGAGATTCGCGAGGTATTTAGCATCCCTAGCCGAGCAGAAACAAGAGTTGCATATCAATGTGGTCCCCCAGCCGACCTAAAAATTGGAATCAACCGCGCATAGCAGTGCCAATCAAAGGTAGGGCGGATTGGACAACGAGCGATACGGCAGATATTCTTAGGTAACAGATCTTCCAATTGGAGAAACCAAATGAGTTGAACCAACTCATCAAAAATACAATTTGAGACGTTGCGATAACGTCACGACTTGCCAACCTCAACCGCGAACCTGAATCGAAAGATTCTTGAGAAAAGAAGAGCAAGCGTGTGCCTGTCGCCCCGCAAGGGGCGTCGGCTGCGCTTTTCTTCTGCGGCTTCGCGGCCAGAGGTTGGAGGTGTAGTTCGGCGTCCTTTTTTGTGCGCCCGAATTTGGTCGGACGAAATAAGGTCGTGACACCTACTGACCTTAATTTCGACTGAGAATTCAATGGCAAACTGGCGCATCAAAAAGAACGACAAGATCTACGGCCCTTACTCAAGCAAGCAGCTAAAGACACTTGCCAACGAAGGCAAGATCGCGGGCGACACTGAGATCAGTAAAGACGGAGAGAAGTGGGTCGCCGCATCGAAGGTCCAAGGACTTTTTTCAACTCATGTCGGCCCAAAACAAGATCCCGGCAACGGTATTCAAGTCGCCAATCCTGAGTTATCGACCGAGAAATCGTCGGTTCAATTCAATGAATCGATTCCTGTTGGAAATTCTGCGCCAGTGGGCCTGATTGAAAGAATCAGAAGACATCCGCCCACGTTGATTGCCACAATCTGTAGTGCCTTTTTAGTTTGCTCGATGTTCTGCTGCTGCGGGATGGGAGTTATTGGAATGTTTCTCAACCCACAAGGGTTTTCAAATCAGAATTCAAACAATCTTTTGGACAGTCTTTCAACGGAACTGTCAAAGCGTGTTGAAGAGAGTGAATCTGCCGCGATTCTTATCAATGGAAAGTCAGGAGGTGGATATGAAACAGGTCGAAGGGTTGATGAAAATATTGAACTGTCGCAGTCTGACGAGCGATTTCTTGTAATCCGAAGTGGAAACAATGGCTGGCTAATCAAACTGGATCGCACCGGCAAGGCATCTGAAGAGATACAGTTGAATGTCAAGACGATCTATTCTCAAAAGAACAGTTCGTACACACCATTGAATCTAGTTGGCAGGCAGATGAAGACGATGAACGGTGTGAGAATCGCAGAAGAATTCAACGTCGTTGTCTTCGACCACACAAAGCACTCTGGTAAATCGAGAGTAGATGTTACGACTGGATTCTATCAAAACAACAGCCGTGACGAATCCTTCACGCGATGGAAAGGGGATGGCGTCTTTTTGAAACGACCGGGAACAAATGAAGACGGTGGCTAGGGTTTGAATGGTGCTGTCAAACGGAAAATTCGGTGAAACTCACCCCAGCCACGCCCCACATCTCCAGCACTCACCAACTTGTTGCTCCAACCTCGAATAGCAATTCAGACATTGGAACTGCCACCATGGAGGCGGAACGAACTCGTCGTACTGAGGTTCAGGAAACGGCAAGACGTAGCAAGTTCGATTTGCATCGGGATTTATACAGGTTGGCAATGAATCAAAGTACGGATCGTAGCCAAGCTGCTTTGCTTGTTTGTAGCCCTCGCTCTGGTGCAGAACGTTCATCCCGACGTTTACGAATAGCCAGTGGAACGATTGCATCACTGTCAGAATTCCCGCCGTCACCAAAATCACAGGCAACGAAGCAAACAAAAACATCAACGCAAAACAGAACACGAAAATGAAAATGAAGAGTCGAATGACGACGGCAATCTTTGAAATCATTTGAAAAACCTATGGTGGAAATCTAAATGCGCGGCGGCGATTTTTTCGGCGGCGGTGTATTTTCGAACTCGAACTTTTTTTCGCCCAAGATGCGCGCAGGGAGATCAAAAATTGATTCGCCTTTCGAATAGAAAAGGTGGTCGCGTTAACGGGACAGTGGGCGATGCCCGTCAACGCTTACAGACTTTTTTGCTTTGAAAAACTCTAAATGAAAAAGTGTAACGCCAGACTCGAAAGTTGAAGAAGTTGAGGCATCCATGCCTCTCAATTTGCAATCCATTTAGTCGGCTTGAAAATTGAAGTAGTAGCGGGGGCTATGTGGGAATTCAACGCTGCCTTTGACGCCATTTTTCTCAACGATGCAGTAAGGACTGCTGAACCCCAACACTGTGAAAGTTTGCTGGAGTTGCGCCGTGTCCCAGACTTCGCCGTACTTTGCCTCCAAAGATTCGCGAGTGATCTCGTCACTGTTGATCTCAACGATTCGTTGTATTGTCTGACATTGTTGTTTCTCATCTGCGATTGGTTGACGACTTGGGTTCAGGTGTCAGAGGTCGGCTAGTACTCTGATGGCAAGAGAAAAGTTGAACTGGATCTGTCGGCCTCTGTTATCAGCCAGACCCGATGCTCTCCGACTGGGTAGACGCTCATTACTCTAGCGTGGTGCTTTACAGATTCTTCATTGACGGCGGCGTCCTCGCTACAGCAAAGCCCCCAATCGCCCTGCTGGTGCCTCTGAAGCAATGCAGCGGGATCGACTTGGTGGTCATTGAGCATTTTGGCGGCGGCAGGAGTGGCGACGATCATTCCGAGCGGGAAGAGTGGCTTCCTGTTTGTCATTGTTGATCTCCATGTTGAGTTTCTGTTGATCACGATCAGGGTGTCACCGCTGCCTTCTTCGCCAATCGCTTTGCCTGCGCTCAGCATGAAAAGCATGAACCATATCACGCCATTCCTTGCAGCCACCGAACTGTTCAATGGGAACGAGTTTCAAATAGCCGAGAGGGCAACTGTAGTAATACGGATGCACGGATTCATCCATGTTCTTGTAGCCCCACTCGCCCGAATGGCAACAAATAAGATCACAACAGATCCATCTTTGTTCTGGCTGTTGTTCGATTCCGTCTTTGATGAACGTTCGTGACCAAACCGACCATAACACGCCGCTGTAAACGCCGCCACGAAAACAATGCCTCAAGCATTCTGTTTTCACTTGCACGCCATTAACGATTGATTCAAACGGCTCAACTCGACTAACGATTAGCTCTTTTCGGTTGATGCCAGTTGGATAAAGCCATCCCATCTGCAACTCCTTGGTTTGAAGAATGTTGCTGGATGATTTGGTGTCAGGGAAATCTGAAAATTGTTTTAAGAAATGAAAACAGCGCACTCTTTTACTGTGGCGACTCCAATCAATTGAAAATCATTTGAAGCCTATGGATTCGCCGAGTCGCCAAAACTCCGAGTTCATGGGCTTCGTTTTTTTGGAGAATGAAGATGGAACTTCGTGAATTTGCAGATGGAATGAAACAACAAGAGCAGTTGGATTATTTGGAACAACGCCTTCGCCAGTTGGTCAAATTAGTTAATCAAAAGGCAAGCGACTATGAACAAGCGTCGGATGCCGAAAGAATACGGCTACAAGAAGAGATCGAGCAAATCGAGTTGCTCAACATAGAAACGGAGGAATTCGCTGAACAATTCGCATTCAACGAATTGGTGTTCGGATTCCCTGTTTCAAACGCTGTTGTTGAACTTTATGAACGGAGTGTTCTGAATCCGTATGCTGAGTATTGAATGGTCAATACTCAATGTTTTCTGCCAGAACCGCCAATGCGGATTGGCTTTTCTGCGCATATCGAGCCGTTGTTTGGATGTTGGAATGTCCCAACAGCAATGCAAGAGCGGCAAGGTCGTTGTCATTCTCTTCAAGAAACTTCTTCGCAAACGTATGTCGGAAAATGTGCGGATATATTCGGACTCCAATGAACGCGCTGTATTTTCGGCACAACGATTGAACACCGTCAGTTGTCAGTGGACCTCGTTCACCAATAAACAACAATTCAGAATTGACTGGCGGCCTTGTTTCCAGATAAGCACCGAGTGCTTTTCGACAAGCATTCGGTAATGGAACAGTTCGCTCTTTGTTGCCTTTGCCGTGCCTGAACACTGCCTGCCCAGATTTTTCGGCAATGAAAATGTCTTTCAGATTGAGAGAAACGACATCACTGACGCGAGCGCCTGTGTACAGCAGCAAGTGAAAAATAGCGTTGGCTCGAATGTCAACGTTCAACTCAATCTGTCTCAGGAGTCGTCGAACAGTGGAGCCGTCCAAACCTTCTGGCGGCAAGGAAGCCTTTTTAAGTTCCTTCACCGTTTTGGCAGGATTTGAATTTACAATCCCTTCACGATGAAGGTAGGCAAAAAGCCGTCGTATCAAAACCAGCGCTCTGTTACAGGTCGATACTGCTTGCTCCTTTTTGATCCGAAGGAAGTTGCGAAAGTCCACAACGTCACGGACAGTCACACGAGTCAAGTCGAACACTTCACCGTTTGCCTCCGAAAACCATTTTGCGAATTTCCTAAGGTCATTTCGAATAGCTTCGTTTGTGTTGATTGAGAAATCGTTCGAGTCCATGAACGAGGAAACTTGGGCCTCAACATTGGCCCCAACAAGCAGATCGTCAAAAACATTACGGTGACAATTGCGACGGTCATCTGGACTGGAATTAGACATCATGTGAACAGCTTTCCTTCGAAACTCACGGGATAATGACAGTTATGGTGACACATTAAGGTGTCTGTTCTTCGCGCTTTAGATACAGGAACAGGGCTCGGATCACAGATCCGTTTTCAACGCCGTCAGTTCCGCCACTGAAGCATTCGCCCAAAGCGTCATGAACTTGATCGTTGGTCACGTTGGATAAGCCAAGCGATTTCAATGCGAGAATCAACTCAGTGTGTTTGGGCATGGCCACCTTCCGTTTCTTAGGAGTGACTGACGGACGACGCGGAGAATAAAAAAGAATGGGCTTGCCATTTACGCCGCAATTTGTCCGTCGAACTTCATGGCATATCTCTTGCTGTTCGCGGTCGTACAAAGGTCTGCCTGTCTCAGCACAGTAACTTGGCGGAGGAAAGACACCAGCTTTAATCAGTTGGTACAGCCTTGAGCGTGAGAGAAAAAGATCTTTGGCAAGTTGGCTAACTGATACAGCGACTTTTTGAATTTCCATTTTGAACCTCAGAAGAAATTGGACAAGACTTGAACGTTAATTGGTGTCGAACTACACAATGCTCAACAACGTTCTGGAATGGTCGATTCCCTTCTGAGTGAGCATCCTCATGCCCTTGTCTTTGACAATGAAAGAATTCTGAACCAAGTATGGTTCGATGGTTTTTGAAATCGCTGAAGACGAATAACCTAGAATCGAAGCGAGCACATTTAACTGCTTTGGGCCGTCGATCAAATTCAAGAGAAGTTCTTGCTGTACTTTGTCCAAGCCCTCAGAACAAATGTTTTCCATAAAGCAGGCTTCCTTTAAATGCCGAACAAGCAACTGGCTGTCCCCTGCGGCGGCCATTGATCTCCTTGCTGCCATAAGAAGGCGGATTGCCAGCCTTGGAGTTTTCTTTGAGCGGCGTGATATCTCCATTTCCAAATCTGCCTCATAGTCCCAGTTCATTGCTTCGCACCTTTGGCGAACAATTTTGCAGAGCGAATCTTGATCAAAATATTCCAGATGAAGGACGAGACGAAATCTGTCAACGAGTGGAGCAATGCAGCCTTCAGGGTTCGTTGTTGCTCCAATCAAGGTGAACGGCGCGACATCAAGACTGGTTACTTGTTTTCCAGAATTCAAAAAGATCTTTCTCCTATCCATAACGAGTAACAAAGCGTGTTGCTGGGCGGAGTTCAATTTGTGAATTTCATCGAGGAACAGAATTCCATCCGAGGCACTCAAAAGGACGCTGTTTAGTTCAGCCATATTGGTGATACTTTGGGCCAAGATCTCCGTGCATTTTTCATCTGGGATTGCAAGTTCGTGTTGCAGTACGGTAATTAAGGCGGACTTGCCAACACCGGGTGGTCCAATCAAAAGCAAGTCGTCAAGCCGACCATTGCTCTCTTCGTGAAAAGTTGAATCGACTGCGATTCGCAAAGCCTCTTTGGCACGTTCTTGACCTACAACTTGTCGAAAACTCGTCAATCTCAACTGACGAACGTCCGTTGGGTTTGCATCTTCGTTCAAAACGTTTCTCCGCTAAGTTAGTTAATACGACAGTTCAAGGTGTCGTAAAATGAATGCAACCTTTCGACGCATATTGGCTTCAAGGCTTCGCTTGAGTGCAGAATTCCATCACTCACTGCGCAGTTTCTTGCGATGGCTCGCGCACCTAAAGTTGCGTCAAAGCTGAAGGCAATCGTTGTCGTTGGTTGCTGGTTTGTCCCTGATATCAGGACAAGAAGACACTGAGTGTCACTTATGCAGATGGGATAGTGCCTAGAAGGGGATCTGTTCTTCGGCGTTTGGTTTTGAAGTTGAGTTGTTAGGTGCAAACTGCAAAAGATGATCAGCAATTTTCGAGGCCCAACTTGATGCTGCAAAAAGGAACTTGGGGCTTTTCTTCATGCAGCGAAGCCAACTGCCAATGTAAGCGGAAGAGTTTTCCAAGTTGACCTGTTCGATTCCCAGTTCAGATAGGACCATACAACTTGCCATCTCTACAACGGCCTCGCAAAATGCGTATGGCTCATCGAGCTTTGTTCTGTCGAGCCCGACGATTTTCTCTACTGCGTGCCCGCATTCATGAATTAGGCAGCCGTAGTAGTGCTCCTGACTTTCGAATTGAGACTCAAAAGGTATTTGGATGTAGTCGCCTTTAGGTGAAAAAAAGGCTTTGTTGCCGCCACGCCGAATGTCGAGACCAGAGTTTTTGAAAAGCTGATCTGCTTTTTCAAACCGATCAAAGACAGGCTCAGTTGACTGAGCAAATCCAGTTTTGTAGCTGTCGAGTGTGGTTTGTTCGACATTGAAGACGTTGAATGTCTTCATCATCATAAACGTGTCGTCAACTAGTTTTCCTTTTTTGTCGATTCGGTCTCGATTCATTGGTTTATAGAGACAGACACGGATCGCCTTTGAGCCCTTCTTGACATTGCCACCCAAGTGCTTCACTTGATTGAATGTCCCAAACCAACAACTCGAATACCCGAACTTCATTGCAGTTGCCTGAAGAATCCATTGATTCGCTCCCTTGTAGGGATTTGAAGTTGAAAGGCTCTTCGCCATTCCCAGACCGTTGGAGTCAGGACTCCAACCTCTCTGCCAAGGTTTTACGCCCTTTTCCATCGATTCGATGATTGACTGAACAAGTTGTTGGCGTGTCTCTGAAAGTTTCATTTTCGTCTCCGTCTTTGATTGATGACGGAGACGATTTAGGTGTCGTTTAGCGGGTGGGTATGTTGCTCAATACAATTGGGGTAAGTCGAACTCAACTCATTCGATTCGTTTTGACACCAATCCTCATCTCAGTTGCCGAGCGTGTGATTCTTGAAAAAGCTGGAATGAACTATCACCACATACCCAATTAAAGTCTGGTCGAATGAAGGACTCAGTTTGCGAATCAAAAAAATAGCGATGCCTGCTCAGGAACATTCACCATGACCTGAGTCCGATGGTGAACGGTACTTGGTTCGTCATTTGTCGAAGCCAACCAACAGGAGCTTTTGCGGTAGCCACTCTGGTGTTGACTTAAAGAATCGGCGCAAGAGCGTTTGGCAAACGGAAGCGTCAAGCAAGCAAACCTGATGCAGGAAATTTACCGCTTCGTGCTTCGTTTCTTCATTGAGCCCAGAACAGCATCCATCGTCCGGTCATCAAGTTCAGCGAATTGCCGAAAAGCATCTGGGCGTTCTTGAATGCGCTGTCTCATCG
>CAZOXC010000115.1:0-7893 GCA_964583205.1 uncultured Pirellulaceae bacterium
AAGATTTCCCCGTTGGATTCGTTGATGACCTGAACGACCGGGCGTTCGGCGCCAGTGACATTGATCTCG
This sequence comes from uncultured Pirellulaceae bacterium, assembly GCA_964583205.1. Lineage (GTDB taxonomy): Bacteria > Planctomycetota > Planctomycetia > Pirellulales > Pirellulaceae > CALMEE01. The sequence continues at coordinate 70 of CAZOXC010000115.1, forward strand.
GGCAGCCAGGCTGTTGGCTGGCGACCATCGTTGTCGGCGTAGTCAATCGTGATCGGCCAGCCTGCAAATTGCGCCTGGTCTCCATCATCGACATCAGCGAAGCGGGGCCAGGCTTCGAAAGTCACTGTGCGATCCAGTTTATTGAACCGAGCGATTCCGAATCCGTCCTAGCGTTTCAATTCGTCAGTTCTGTCTTCCGGGTTCGCGTAGGCCATCATATAAATATGATTTCCCAACCCGTCTTTGAAATCACCTGTCCAGGGCAGGGGACTGTTTTCGACAGGATTCGCTCCGGCTTGTTCGTCTTCCGGATGCCACCAGCGACCGTAAATTGTGTTGACGATGGCAGGGCTGGTGAAAGCATATGGTCCGTCCTGTGCCGCTTCGATTCCGTGCTTGACGACCACCGACAAGTGTTGGTCGCCACAGAGATGCGGTGACCAGCAACGACGCAACTCGGTCAGAGCCTTGTTGCGACCGGTTTGTGGCCAGGCGTTGCTGTCCAGATCGGCCAACAGTCGATTGTCGCTGGTGCCGTGCAGATGAACCGCGCCACAAAAAGCGGTTTGCGAAAGCGCGCACTTCATATCGGCACCGGTCCAGTCCTGGCTCCAAGTATTCAAAAAGTGTAACTGGCGGTCGCCCAGCAGTTTAAGTTCGGGTAAATCCACTGCGGATCGATCGTAGCTGGGATCGTTAATATGATCGGGTCGAGGACCCATTTTGGGAATCTTGCCCAGCGGTCCGCTCTTGAATTTCCGATCTTCCAGGATTGCGAAATCGATTCCGCCGACTCGCAAGTTTGTATAGTAGACGCCGATGCCACGCTCGATCGGAGTTGCATCAAAGGGATCGGGCAAGTGCCAGGTTTGACATCGCTGTACCATGTTGACGTACTTGGCCGGATAGAAGAAACCGCCGCTGGGGCCTTGTGCAGTTGTCGCCTTGATTCCGTTCTCTCCCCAAATGTTGGCTTGACCAACATCGTGGTCATCGGGAATCGCGATCACAGGTCGATCGCGGAGGACGTCCCGGAATTGCATTCCCCACTCCAGCCAACCAAAAGTATGTTGGGTGTGATGGTAGGATTGGTCGCCAGCAAAGAACAATAAGTCGGGGTTGAGTTTCTTCAGGTTTTCAACAATCTTCGGCCGTGGCCCTGGAGTGCGGCTGGAATTGCAGGACAGGTTGCCGACCACAATCACTTGCTTGTCGATGGGATCTTTGCGAATCAGACCTGTGAACATCGCGGACTCGCCATGTCGCAAACGGTACTCGACATTCTGCGTGTTGTCCCAGTCGTTGATGCGAAAGTGCGCGCTCCAGCCGAGCTGATTAATATCCTGCGTGGCAACTTCGACCCATTGGCCATCGCGTTTGAATTCAAGTCGGACTTGTGTGGGCTCTTCAGGTTTCAGCGGGTACAACTGTGCCGATAGTTTCAGGACTCCTCGCTCATGTGTATACAAGGCAAAGGCCAGCACTTGATCGCGAGGCACCAGCAGGCCATCGTTTTCGATAGTCCACCATTCGCCAGTGGACTTGGATTCCAGGTTCGGAAAGTCCGTGCCGAATGGAAATTCTTCTTCCACGATTCTATCGAGGTTTTGCAAGGGAACCTGTGCCAGATAAATCGAGGACTTGCCTTCATGACTGGAATAGTAACTCATCCACAACTCGTTTTCATGAATCAGCATGCCCGGATAACTGGTATCACCGCCGCTGGGGAACTCAATCAGTTCTTTGTAGCGTGCGCTGCGTCCCAGCGTGTAGAGGGAGGTCCGGGCGTTTTGTGAATACTTGCGAGAGCCCAACAGCCAGTAACCTTGCGGAGTCTGGATGATGTTGGGTCCACCCAATCGAGTTTTGATACGTTTCCAGGTCCAGTCTTCAAATGACCAGTCGTCAATCGATGAGTCAGGATCGTTTTTGCAGATCCCCAGATGTCCGTTTTTGTTCTGGCCTTCGTTTCGTACGACCAGCCAGGCTTCTCCCTGATCGGTAAAGCGGATGCTGGCCTCGTTGGGTTTTTGCGGCAATGAAAACGTCTTTTCCAACTTGAAATCAATCCCGTTGGTCGTTGAGACTAAATGGAATCCCCATCGTTTGTCATTGGGCTGATAAACGACTCCAAAACCTTTCCCTTGATACCAGGTGACTCGCCACAGCCAATCGGTCGGAGACTCGATCGATTCATCGACGTTAATGGCGGCGGGATTCGAGGTTCCGTTGTCATCATGAAAAGACACATGCGGTACTCGTTTGAGTAATGTATCTCCGTCGTAGTACGACCCACCCATCACAATCATCAGGCGGTTGTCCGGCGTAATCGAAAGTTTGGGGTCACGCAAATCGACTTCATTTTTGGCGAGCGTAACAACGTCGTTCCAGGTTTTCCCATCCGCTGATGAGATCAGTTGCACCTTGCCATCTTCTCCGTTTTTTCCCGGGACATGGCCGCTGCCCGTTCGAAAGGAACAGTAAAACTTGTCATTCCAGCGTATGATGTCTGTGAATGCCGAGTGCTGTGCGTTGTCCCAGATCTTTTCCACCGAATAAATTTCTTCGGACTGCTGCTGATCAACTTTGTCTGTCGCTTGTTTGGCCAGGATCGGTTGAGCCGGAACCAGAAACAGAAACAAAATGGGACTGTAGACGGCAAACAGAAATTTCATTGTCAGGTCCAGATAAAAAACAAGTCCATGCCAACTCGCGAACAAATTGAAGACCTGATCATAACCTACCGAGATGGCTTGCTTAAGAACGTGATGCCCTTTTGGTTGGAGAATGGCTGGGATCGTGAATTCGGCGGCATTATTTCTTCGCTGGACGAGTGCGGGAAAACGATTGATACGGACAAGAGTGTTTGGGCGCAGGGTCGCACTGCCTGGATGCTGGGCGAGTTGCTTAATCATCCGTTGTGCTCTGATTGCGCTGATCGTGAACTGTGGCTTGAGGCGGGCCAGTCGATTCTTGGTTTTATCGAACGCCATTGTATTGATGCGGACGATGGACGGATGTGGTTCCATGTGACTCGTGAAGGAAAACCGATCCGCAAACGCCGCTACTCGTTTAGCGAAAGTTTCGCAGCGATTGCTTTCGGCGAGTTTGCCAGGGCCACCGGAAATTCACACTATCAAGAAATGGCAGAACGGCTGTTTCGGAATTTTATCGAGCACTCGCAAAACGTTCAGTCCAAATTCACAGAGACTCGCCCCGTCAAGTCGATTGGATATCCCATGATCGCTCTTGTTACGGCTCAACAACTTCGTGATTCAATCGGACTGGATCTGGCCGATGATCGAATTGAGGATTCGATTGAAGAAATTCAAAGTGATTTTTGTCGGCCCGATATCGAATGTGTTATGGAAACGGTCGATATGCAGGGTGAGTTGCTGGATCATTTTGACGGACGATTGTTGAATCCCGGCCATGCAATTGAAGCGGCCTGGTTCGTAATGTGGGAAGGTCGTTCAAGACAAGAAGATTCCATGATCGAGCTTGGTTGTTCGATGTTAGACTGGATGTGGCAGCGCGGTTGGGATCAGGAGTACGGTGGCTTGCTCTATTTTGTTGACTTGCATGGTAAACCCGTCCAGGAATACTGGCACGACATGAAATTCTGGTGGCCGCAAAACGAAGCCATCATTGCCAACCTGCTGGCCTATCAGTTGACGAACGATGAAAAGTACTTTGACCGCTTCCTGCTGGCTCACGATTGGGCACATGCAAAATTTCCGGATCCGCAAGGACAGGAATGGTTTGGGTATCTGCATCGCGACGGCCGAGTCAGTACTCGGCTCAAAGGAAACATGTGGAAGAGTCCGTTTCACATTCCCAGAATGCAATTGACTTGCTGGCAACTGCTTGAGGAAGCGAAAGGGGAATTCGACTCCGGTTTTACAAAGTCGTAGTTTCGTCTCAAAGACGGCAATCGCCAGAGCAGCGTGAGATTCTCCGCGAGGGTTCTTTTGATCGTTATGTTTCGGAGTTCGGCAGTCAATTCACAATTGTTTTCAATCAATCGCTGCTGCCAGGTCAATTTTGCTTGTTCTTTCAACTTGGATGGATCAGGCTGAGTCAGATCCCGGCGTCCCTCTATTGTCATCCATTTCAATTAAAATAAGAATTGTCAGTCGGATGCAACTTGGTTGCACCGGGGAACAGTTTGCTTCGCGGTGAAATTTCACATTACGCGATGGTTTCGATTGGAATTCCAAAGATGAAAACAAGAGACACGTTTGCGATGCAGAGTCGAACGATTTGTGCATGGCAAATATTTCGAGGCTGGTTGTGTGCATTTTCGGCGCTGCTGGTGTTGGCGTTTGCGCCGAACGTTGCTGCTCAGGATTCGCCCAATATCGTCCTGATTCTGGCCGATGATTTAGGATTTTCGGACTTGGGATGTTACGGTGGCGAAATCGAGACTCCGAATCTTGATACGTTGGCAACGAACGGGATTCGTTATTCTCAGTTTTATAATACCGGGCGCTGTTGGCCGACTCGAGCTTCTTTGTTAACGGGTTACTACGCTCAACAAGTCCGCCGCGACAGGTTCTATGAGTGGCAGCCGGAGTTCAAGACTGGCGGGCAGGGCGTTCGGCCGGATTGGGCGCCGCTGATTTCTGTTGCTCTGGGTAAGGCCGGGTATCGATGTTATCACTCGGGCAAGTGGCACATGAACGGCGCGCCGATGAAAAATGGTTTTCACGGTAGCTACTCGCTCGATGATCATGGACGTTTTTTCAGTCCCAAGCGGCATCTGCTGGATGGTATGGCTTTGCCTCAACCAGCTCGCGACAGTGGATACTACGCGACCACCGCGATCGCCGATCATACGATCGAGAGTCTGGTGTCCCATGCCGAGGAATTTTCTGACCAGCCGTTTTTTCAGTTCGTGGCATTCACCGCGCCGCATTTTCCACTCCATGCTCTGCCTGAAGACATCGAAAAGTATCGAGGCAAATACGATCAAGGTTGGAACGAGCTGCGAAATCAGCGTTGGCAAAGGATGCAAGAGTCGAAACTGTTTCCAACACAGTTGTCCGAATTTGAATCCGAAATTGGACCGCCTTACAAATTTGCAGATGACCTTGCGCAACTGGGGGCGGGCGAGTCAGAGTTTCCAGTTGCCTGGGACGAGTTGAGCGATGAACAAAAACGCTTTCAGGCAACCAAGATGGAAATTCATGCGGCGATGGTCGATCGGATGGATCAGGAAATTGGCCGAATCGTTGAACAGTTGCGCTCGATGGGTGAGCTTGAAAATACACTGATCGTGTTTCTTTCGGACAACGGTGCCAGTGCAGAAATCATGATACGGGACGATGGGCATGATCCGATGGCTGAAATGGGTTCAGCCGGTTCGCATCTATGTCTGGGGCCCGGCTGGTCGACGAATTGCAACGCGCCTTTTCGAAAACATAAAACCTGGGTCCACGAAGGCGGCATCGCGACGCCATGTATCGTTCACTGGCCGGCACAAGTCAAAATCAGCAACATGTGGCACCAACAGGTTGCCCACGTAATTGATATCGTTCCAACCATCATGGAAGTCGCTGGCATCGAATCGGAGTCTGCCGACAAACCCTTCATGCCGGGGATCAGTTTGTTAGACTCGATCCAGGGAGAAATCATTCTAAAATCCCGCGAATTGTGGTGGTACCATGATGGTCATAAGGCGATTCGCGACGAAAACTGGAAGCTGGTCAATTCGAAAGGTTCCCAGTGGGAGCTGTTTGACTTGAATCAGGATCGCGCAGAAACGAACGATCTGGCAGATGAGAGAAGTGATTTAAAGCAGATGCTGGCTGACAAATGGAAGACTATGGCCGAGCGGTTTTTGGAAGATGCGAAACATGAAGAATGACAGAACCGGATTTGCCCGTTTAAACAAAATCGTGGCGCTTGTTGCAACTGGCTGGCTGCTGTTTGCGAGCCAGGTTGAAAACTCAGTCGCTCAGGAAAAGCCGCATATCGTTTTCATCATGGCTGATGATTTGGGGTTTGGTGAGCTTGGCTGCTACGGTCAGGAAAAAATTAAAACTCCCAACATCGATGCGCTTGCGGAACAGGGAATGCGTTTCACGCAACATTATTGTGGTGCGCCGGTCTGTGCGCCTTCGCGGTGTGTGCTGCTGACAGGGCAGCACCTGGGACACGCCGAAATCAGGAACAATCGTGACTCGGGCAACGGCCGCATATTTCCCGGGCAATATCCAATCACTGACGAGATCGTCACGATCGCCGAAGTGCTGAAAGACGCCGGCTATCGCACCGGCGCTTTCGGTAAATGGGGCTTGGGTCCATCCAATAGTGAAGGGTCGCCGAACAAGCAGGGTTTTGATCGTTACTTTGGTTACAACTGCCAGCGACTGGCTCACAGTTTTTTTCCGCCATTCCTGGATAGCGATGAAAGAGAAGTTCGAATCAACAAGTATCCGGTTCCCGGTCATGACCAGCAGCCGGAAGGCGAAGTGCGAGCGGAAGATTACCGGGCAGAGACTTATGCACCCGATCGAATTTTGAACGAGGCGGTGAAGTTCATCAAAAACAACAAAGACAACCCAATGTTTTTGTACTTGCCGTTGATCGAGCCTCATGTTGCCATGCATCCGCCACAGGAGTGGATTGATCGCTACCCGGAAGAATGGGACGAAGAGCATGGCGAATATCGCGGCGAAAACGGATACTTGCCTCACCCTCGTCCTCGCGCCGGTTATGCGGCCATGATCTCGGACTTGGACGAGCATGTTGGCACGATTATGAAAACGCTCGAAGCCAACGGCATGCGGGATAACACGATTGTGATTTTTACATCTGACAACGGCCCGACTCATGCTGGGCGCAATGACCCGCGCTGGCATGTTGGCGGAGCCGCATGCAAGTTTTTCAATTCCAACGGCGGCTTGCGCGGCTACAAAGGAAGTTGCTATGAAGGCGGAATCCGGGTGCCCTGCATTGTGAAGTGGCCCGGGCAAGTATCAGCTGGTACAGAGTCCGATGTTCCCAGCTACTTTCCCGACTGGTTTGTCACGCTGGCGGCGATTGGCAGCGGCGAGTTGCCCGATCAACAGCTGGACGGGATCGATTTGACCGGCCTGCTGAAAGGCGGCGATGCGCCGACTCGCGAAGCTCCGATGCTCTGGGATTTTGGCGGCTACGGTGGAATCGCCGCGATTCGTGACGGGAAGTGGAAAGCCGTTCGCACCGATCTCAAGAACAAGAATGGGCCCGGCCAGTGGCAACTGTTTGATATTGAAACCGACCCTGCAGAACAAAAAGACCTGGCCGGTTCGCATCCCGAGGTCGTCGAGGAAATTGAACGGAAGTTCCGGGAGAACCGTACGGTCGAAGACGATTTCAACAACCCGATTTATGACTCGCAAAGAAATTAGTCGCGTTTCAGCAGTTCCGTGTAAGATTTAAAAACTTGCTGGTAGACTTGCGAACTATTGGAATCGGGAGTGAAGCGTTTTCTGTTGCCGGTCTGCGAGTCGCTCAGAAATTCAGGCCAATTCGTTTGCTGGTTGTCCTGATTGAGGTGGCGGAACTTTGCCAGCAGCGCGGCACCCCAGGCAGTTCCTTCGGCAGCACTTTCCAGCAAAGTCACAGGTGTTTCAAACAGGTCGCTTAGAATTTGAGCCAGTTGTGGTGTTCGAGTCAGTCCGCCTGTCAAAATTAATTCGGTGCGAGGAAAACCTTGTAGATCAAGGACTTCGCTGCCCAGTTTCAAATTGAACATAGTGGCCAGCAAGGCAGCCTTGATGACATTTCCGGGAGTTGCATTGGACTCGTTGAGGCCAATGATGGACGCTTTGCCAC
>CAZOXC010000116.1:0-7803 GCA_964583205.1 uncultured Pirellulaceae bacterium
GTCCTGCAGCGTAGGCCGGATAACACCAGACATAGGTTCTGCCACGAGATTCGGCTGTGGCTTCCAGCAGTTTCTGTCGCCCCATTTCGTGGTAGCCTGTCGGTGTTAACTTGGCGATGATCAATTCGCCCTGATCGGTGAACAGCAGTTCCTGATCATTATTCCGAGTGATAAACAGCGAGGCAAAACCCAGCATTCGCATCACAGGAGCCAGTTCGTCCTGTCCTTCCACAGCCAATGCCTGGTAGTTGCGCCACATCAATCGCCCTGACTCTACGTGGATGCAACGCAGTTCGCCAGTTCCGGCCAGGCCGTAAATGTAACCGTCTTTGACAATTGGCGTGGTCATGATTGTGTTGATATCGTTGGCGTGTTGTTTGTCGTCCTGAGTATCCCAGACTTCTTTAGTCTTGTTGTCGTCCTTGACCTCGAACAGGATTGAGCCGTGATAAAAGTTGGTAACAAACACTTGATGACCGATCACCAGGGGCGTGGCGATGGAAACGGAAGGACGTTGCGGGCTGTCGGAGGGAAATTTTTGTGACCAGAGTTCTTCACCACTGTTCAAATCAAGTCCGACGATTGCCACGTCGTACCAGACGACCAGTTGTTGCTGGCCCTCGCTGGACTGCATCAAAACCGGCGGAGCGTAACCAATTTCTTCAGCCGTCAAGTTCTTCCAGACTTCCGCGCCGGTGAATTTGTTCATCGCGACCACACCACTGCCCTCGCCTCCCACTGTGCAGTAGATCAACTCACCGACAATCATCGGATGAGAAGCAAATCCCCAGACAGGTGGTTTGGCGGAATACCTTTCGGCAAGGTTCTTCTGCCAGATGATCTCGCCAGTGTTGATGTTGAAACAGATGAACTGTCCCATCGTTCCCAGCGTGTAAACTCGTTCGTCTTCGATCAGTGGACTGCAGCGCGGGCCACCCGGATAGCTAACTTGATAAGTCGAATCGTATTCGTGTTGCCAGACTTGTTCACCATCTGCAGTGTTCAAGCAGAGAACACGTTCGGTGCCCTCAATGACTCCCGCCTGTCGTTTACTATCCTCGGTCACTTCATCTTTGATCCAGTCCATCACGACTAAACGGTCGCCCGAAATCGACGGCGAGGTATAACCGCCATTGATGGGTACTCGCCAGGCCACGTCCAGTCCTTCATCTGGAATCGTCTCCACGATTCCCTGCTCGCTCCATTCACCATTGCGATCAGGGCCAAGCCATTGGGGCCAATCATTGGTTGTGGATTGTGACTGGACCGATTGGTTGCAGCAGAAAACCAGTGCGAATACAAACAGCGGCTGAAGTGAACAAGGGCGATTAGACATGTCGGTATTTTCAAAATCAAATAAAGCGGATCGAGTTTTAAGCAGGCCAAGTCTATACCCGGCAAGTCAGTAACGGGTTTCCAATTTGGTCAGGCATTTCAAGATCCTGATCCGCCGGCCCTGGAAATGGCTTGTTCTACTGTGTCGTTTTCCGGGCAAATTCCAGAGCGTCTTCAGTTGATTCAAGTTCACCATCAAGTTGCCGGTCGAGAATTTCCTGCAACACCGATTTGAATTGCGGGCCAGGTTGAAAACCCGCCTTGATCAAGTCACTACCGGTTACCAACAGAGGTGGATTCAGTTTCTCGCTGGGCCAGGCGATCCGTTCAAGGCAATAGTTGATGCTGGGAAAGGAAGCTGCACTTGTATCGACAGTTTCAGTCGCGCGATCGGCCAGCAGTTTGGCATTGGCCAGATCAATTGCAACTTGACCAAACGAGTGCGCCAGGACCGGTTGTACCTGGGACCAGGGCCGAACATCCGCATCCAGCAGGATGTGATAATGATTGACGAGCCAGGTTGTTTTGTCAATTTCCTCATTGGACCATTTAAGCCGGCGACAGATTTCCTGTAACAATTTGCGCTGGTTACGATCCGCTTTGCTCTCCAGGTGGCCGACAAGTCCATCCAGCAACACAGCCATCGCGGCGCAGTGATCGGAGTCTGCAGGCAAGTTGCTGATCACGGGAAGCTGCAGAGTGGCCACTTCGTCGATCGAGCGACTCGACAATTCGGCAACCAGTGACTGGTCGATCACCAGTTTCAACAGACCGCTGGAAACCAGGAGTTCAAGTGCCAGCGCACGTCCCGGCAAAGCCAGCATCTTTCGCAGTTCAGCTCCAATTCGCTCGGCACTAACCAAATGGATGCCTGCCGCGCTTTGTCGGACCGATTCGAATGTAGCGGATTCAATTTCGAATCCGAACCGAGTCGCAAATCGGACGGCCCGCAACATGCGAAGTTTGTCTTCAGCGATCCGTTGATCAGGATCACCAATGGCCCGGATGACGCCCAGCTTGAGATCCTGCTGGCCGTCGACATAATCGATGACTTGTTCGGCGACTGGGTCGAAGAACAGCCCGTTGATTGTGAAGTCGCGGCGCTGAGCATCTTCCTCGGCATTGCTGAATTCCACAGAATCGGGATGGCGACCATCGCTGTAGCTGGCATCGGTTCGAAACGTGGCAACTTCTATTTGACCGGCTGATTTGGGGCCCAGCACAGTGATCACCCCGAATGCGGCTCCGATCGGTAAAGTCCGTTGCTTGCCAAAAACCTGGCGAATTTGATCTGGTGTGGCGTTGGTGGCGACATCGTAGTCCAGGGGTTCGATTTTCAGCAATTGATCACGAACGCATCCACCGGCCCACAGTGCCTGAAAACCGGCAGTCTGCAACTGCTGGACGACTTGTACGGCGAATTCGCGAGGATTCATGTTGCTTTGGGTTGCTGAAATGTCGCTGAGGCGTCAATCGATGCTGCTCTCTACCTCCGCCCGGACCTGGCGAGAATGAATATAAACCGGAAATACAGAGAGAACCACTTGAACGAAAGGATGTCTATTATTTATAAATGGTTCGCGGGCAATCGTTAATGATGCCTTAGCACCTTTTGGCCTCGTGGCGGAATTGGCAGACGCGCATGATTCAGGTTCATGTGCCTTCACGGGCGTGCTGGTTCGACTCCAGTCGAGGCCACTTTGTTTTTGCCGGCGTTTTTGCCGGCGTTTTTGCCGGCGTTTTTGCCGGCGTTTTTGGCGGCAAAGTCTTATTTGCGAGCAAAGCTTTTTTCTCGAGCAAATTCTTACTGAGCAAAACCTGTCATTGCTACGCTCAGTATTCTCTACCTGCCAGCCTGCGAATTGTTTCCAATTAGCGCAATGAACGTCCATCAGTTTTAGAACAAAAAAAGCAGCCGCATTGCTGCAGCTGCTCTTGAAAAAGTTGTTTGGCGACTCGTTGCCTCAAAATTCTTGAACCACAAAGCCGTCGTTTCGAGAGAACAGCCGCTGGTAAGTTCCCAGGCTATTTGGATCTTGCAAGAATTCGTCGAAGGTCGTTTGGGTGTGAAAGATTGATTCAGAAATAAAGTGAACTGAACCGTCAGCAAAAACGAAATTTAACCCGCCCACGTGGTTGCTGGAATACGTCTGGATCTGATCACTTAAAACAGTAGGGTTCCTGGGGTTTATTGGAAATTCACCAGATCGCATTTGCCCCAAGCTTTGAGAAGCATTTCCGTTGGCGAAGACAAATCCGAACGTGCTCGGATCCCAGTTTGTATTAAATTTCAAACTTTCACCGGCTAACATGGTGTTGGATGTTCCATCAGTTATGGCTCTCAACTCTAATCCTTTGTGGTCTTGGTTCGCCGTGCGAGTAAGTACGCCATTGTATGCCGGATCATTAGGACGGTTGCTTCTTCTAAAGGCCCCACCGTTACCTATGTAGTTAGATCGAGAATATTGAAGAGCTTCTGATTGAAAAATTAAGTCATCGTTTAAGTTAGGATCCGAAGGGCACAAGAAGGTTGGCACTACGGTACGGAGCAAACCTATGTTAACAGGGTCGCTCATATTAAGATCAGTATTGAATTGCGAATCCAAATTGCCTTGCTCCATGAAAGGCAAAATAACCGTTCGCCAGCCCCAGCCATTCGAGACGGTATCTTGACCCTGGGTTACAGTGTTCTCCTGCCCTGCTGGCAATCGCCCCAACGCACTTTCATAACTCAAACACGCGAGGCCGCTTTGTCGGAGCTGATTCTGGCAAGAGGTTCGTTGAGCGGCGGCACGAACTGCCTGCACCGCTGGCAACAACATGGCAATGAGAATGCCGATAATTGCAATCACCACTAACAATTCGACCAATGTAAATCCGTCTCTTGTTGGATGAGATTTCATAATCTACTCCAAAACACAAACACAATTATAAAAGAAAAAATTCGCGAATTATTTGTATATCTATTGCGAAAGCAATTCGAAATCCATTCGGTTTGAACCCTCTTTGACAGTCCGGGTCAGTTCAGTTTTTTTGTTGAATTTCGCAGGGACTTTTTCGGGCGTAACTTTTATATCGGCATCTGAGGTTCCCGTGGACATGCTGGTCGTAATCTTGACGCGATACTCCGCCGGAAGAACGCCGCTAACTGTTTTGGATGTTGTCAACTTATAACTTCCATCCGATTTCGTCCGTCCACTGGCTATACGACCGGCTTCGGAGAGCGGTATCAATTCCACTTTCGCGTTTGAGAGCGGTTGGCCGTCGAGCGTAACTACGCCAGAAACGTTGCTGCCCTGTCCAGAACAACCCGATAGAGATACTAATGAGATCATTAGGATCGTCAAAATTAAAAACGTTACTTTGTTGATCACTAGATTAGAGACACTGCTAACAGGTGATTGGTTTTTCTTGTTAAGAAATAACGTACTGGCTTAAATTATAGCTTTAAAATTCGAATTGTGAAAGTTCTGTGCTCGGAGGTAGAGCAGCCCAGGTCTACGTAAAAAAGCCACGGACGTATTGCCCGTGGCTTCTAATTCGAAAAGTCAGTTCCGAAATTCTTGTTTAACAGCCAGCGTTGAGCTGGGTGGTTTCAGGGGTCATTTTGTGGCCGACGGTTTTCCCGGCGGGCAGCCGGATTCCTCCAGTGGCGATACTCCGGCAAAGCGAAAAATTCGCCTCAATAAACCTGGAGATACAAACGCGAAGTTGGCAACGATCATGATGTAGCCAAAAGTCAGCATGCCCATCGCCATCCCAATTCCGGCGTGCACAAAGAATCCCATTGTCACCATGATCGGTCGAGTCAATTTTGGCCAAACCAAATAGGCGTAACTGACTTCCCAAGCCAGCGATACCAATGTGATCAAGTGAATCAGGAAGGGGTAATCGACCAGCCAGAGGAAATCCATCGTCTGGTATTCGTAGCTTGCGAAAGCGCCCCAGATCGCTTCACCATTCCACCAGGCCGGACCAAGTAGCTTGCCGGTCCCGGCAAAAAAGTAAATCACGCACAAGTGAACCTGGATCAATCGAGTGATCAGGTTGGCCCAGGTGCTGACCGGTTGTGGCTGCAGACCGCGTTGCCTTCGTCGCCAACTGTCAAACGACAGGTGCACGGCGCATGGTGCAATCGCCAGATACATCACCAGGAACGCATTCATCTGGTCCAGTCCGAACAAGGCACCCGCAGCTCGATTGGCATATGAAACCGTGATCAAGAAACTCAGGATACCGGTGACTCGAGTAAACATGCCGAGTGTGAACATGGCGAACACGATCAAGGCAATGATATGGATCGTCCAAATCAATTCCGGCGAATCGATCCAGAAGAAGTGGCTCCAGGCAAAGGGCGAGTTGTCTACAGAATTGCGCAGATACTCGGGCGGGATCACACCGTCTTTGGAAAAGAACGTCATCAGTTCTTTCGACCAGACCAGGTGCGTGTAAAACAACATAATACCGACCAGCGGACGCATCACGCACAGCGAGAAACAATCGGCGGGAGTAAACCAGAATCGATTCCAGCCGTCGACCCAGCTTGAGAAATAGTCTCGAATCATGGCTGGTTTTCCCGATTGACAGTGCCCAGCGGTCGCTCAAATTCAGGTCGGAAATATACCGGGTCGTCCAGTTCCTTGCCGTGTTGCACCTCGATCATCTGAGGAATCAGTCGTCTTCGGATGAACAGCATGACGCTTTCTCCGTCATGCTTTTCCAGCAAATGCTGTCCGATCGCATCGACCATCAGTCGCTGTTGGTCTCGCATGAATTCGATTCGTGCGTCTTCGATTGCGATTCGTTCCTGCAGCAATGTGTACAACTTGCCACTGCCATCGTTCTTGACGATTTCAAGTTCGGCAATATTGTTTTCGTTTCGCAACCGAGCTTCTTCCTCGGTGGGGATCAGAGAGGCATCGGCATACACTGTTTCGCTCAACATGAACCAACGATGGTAAAGTTGACGAGGCCAGAATTCATCACGATCCGGAAATTGACCATTGATGATTTCACCGTCGGACTTGATCACTTCGTAACGGACGATGTGACTGGGACCCGGCTCAGGTGCAAAAAAGCGATAGCCATGAGTCAAATAAAGCGTCAATAAATAGGGCCGAAAATTCCTGGTAATACTTTCCGATAATCCGCTGGAAGGTGGTGTGGACAGCGGGGAAGAGATAACGGCCGCCAAGTGAAAAATCACCATCAGGCTGACAACCCATCTGGCCGCTTTTGACCATGGTTTGGGCCCCGACAATGCCGAGTCAAGCTTCTTTTCCGTCCCGGATTCGGCTGAATTCGAGTTAGAAGTTTGTTTGTCCGCCACCAATTCTCTCCACTAAAAAACCCTGACCAAGATGTTAACTCAGTCAGGGTGGATTTGCCAGTTTGTTTAACTACCGTCGGCAGGAAACTTACTTGCCTACAATCAGTTCTGCAGTTTCGAAATCAAGCGAAACACTGTCACCAGCGGTCAAGTTAATAGACTTGGAACGAGTGATCATTTCACCATCCTGCTCGAATTTCACAACGATATGATAGTCGGAAATTTCTTGACCCTGCTGCAATTTGCGAGTGATGTACTTGCGAACCGGACCCGATGATCTGGTTTTCTGTCCATTCAGCTCGACTTGAGCATTTTCCGGGACGTTCAACTGGATTGAAGTGATCAAGTCCATTTCGTTTTGCATGTCGAATGTCAGTGTTTCGTTGACTCCTGCCGACAGGTTAACGGTCTTCGTCGATGTCACGACCTCGCCGTCCTGCTCCATCTCGACTCGAACCACATAACGATAGTTGCCATCGGTCAAGCCGCGAGAAACAAAGTTGCGTTTCGCGCCGGTTGAGGTTGTCAAATTATCGTTAACGTACAACTTCGCTGCCTCAGGCAGGTTCACTGTCAAGTTCGCTGTAGCAGCGCCAGGAGTTGAATGAGGAGCAAGCAAAGTGTCAGAGTTATGCTGACGAGACTGGTAGCTGGAAACAATCGATTGCGTATTTGACGGAGTTGATTGCACATAGCTTCCCATCGTTGTTCCGGTCGAAGACCAGCCATGCGAACCGCCATGCGAACCCGACCAACCCTGCGAACCGCCGTGGCTGGAATACGAAGGCGTGCTATAAGATCGTTGTACGTAGTAGCCGGTAGATCCACCGTGGCTCGAGTTACCGCGGCTCGAATTACCGCGACTGCTGTATCCAGTACTGCCACCTGAACCCCAGGAACGTGTTACGCCCGTGGATCCGCCATGCGAACCGCGTGAACCAAGACTTCCTCGTGAACCAAAACTTCCGCGTGATCCGAGGCTACCTGAACCAAGACTTCCGCGCGATCCCAAGCTTCCTCTCAAGCCCAGACTTCCGCCGCGTGATCCGAGACTTCCTCTTGAACCAAGACTTCCGCTGCGCGAACCGAGACTGCCCAAGCTGCCACGTGAACCAAGGCTGCCACGTGAACCAAGGCTG
>CAZOXC010000117.1:0-7754 GCA_964583205.1 uncultured Pirellulaceae bacterium
CATCCAACCCGAATCGACACAGGGTCGGCAATCAAAAGCCGGCGGTCGGCAAGTCGTCGAGTCGCACATCGACACCAGCAGCGTCACCAATCACGCCAACCACTTGGGCGGACGGATCGAATCGGCCGATGAAAGAGCCGACCAGAGAATCCACGATAAATTCGATCACAACATCGGTGATTTGAAGGTTGGTAATCTGGTCTCAGACGATCAGTCAAGCATCGATCAAAGCGATGAAATTGCTCCAATCGCTGCGAGCTTGTTTGAAGCGTTTCGCAATCCCTCCAGTATTCGCCAAGCCATTCTGCTGAACGAAATTCTCACTCGCCCAAATTTCGACTAACTCACGTCGCGCTATTTTGCTGGAAGTCAACGGGCGAACATGCTGGAAGTAAACGAGCGAACTAAGATTGGCTGGATCGGCTGCGGTGTAATGGGCGCCAGTATGTGCGGACATTTGCTGGACGCCGGCTACTCAACCACTGTCTACTCGCGCACCAAATCGAAATCTGAAAATCTTGTTGCCCGCGGCGCCAGTTGGGCAGATTCGCCAGCTCAAGTCGCCGCTCAATCAGAAATTGTTTTTACAATCGTGGGTTACCCTGCTGATGTGCGAGAAGTGATTCTTGGCGAGCAAGGTGCTTTGGCAGCGCTTCAGCCCGGTGGCGTGATTGTTGACATGACCACCAGCCAGCCGAGCCTGGCAATTGAAATCTTCGAACGCTCTGCGGCCAAACAAATCAGCTCGATCGACGCACCGGTTTCGGGCGGCGATGTCGGCGCGAAAAACGGCTCGCTGTCGATCATGATCGGGGGCCAGGAACCCGTGGTAAAGGCTTTGCAGCCTTGCTGGGAAACTTTCGGGAAGACCATCGTTTACCAGGGACCGGCTGGAGCAGGGCAACACACCAAAATGGTTAACCAGACCTTGATTGCCACCAATATGATCGGACTTTGCGAGGCATTGTTGTACGCTCATCGCGCCGGCCTGAACCTGGAAACCGTGATGCAGTCTGTCAGCAGTGGCGCTGCCGGCAGTTGGTCGTTAAGCAATCTGGGACCACGAATCATTGACGGAAATTTTGACCCTGGCTTCTTTGTCGAGCACTTTATCAAAGACATGGGCATCGCTCTGGAAGAAGCCAATCGCATGGGACTTTCCCTGCCGGGTTTGTCGCTGGCCAGACAGCTTTATGAAGCAGTCAGTGCTCAAGGCCACGCACGACTGGGAACGCATGCCCTGCAATTGGCTCTGTCACGGCTTTCCGGGATCGACTGGCAAGACCGCTAACGCCCGCTGGGGATTCTCCAAGCGCAATTCATTCGACGGATTCGCTGTCCTGGCGACCAAACGACGGTTGTTCCTGAAGCGACTCGTCCGTAGACTGAATTGAAAGGAAGAAAACCACTACATGCCCGATAGTAACGTCGCCAATATCGACCCGCTCGCACTGATTGCGGACTTTCCAATTCTCAATCAGCGGATTCATAAAGATCGTCGCCTGGTTTATCTGGACAGCGCGGCTTCCACTCAACGACCGCGCCAGGTGATCCAGGCGATTGTCGATTGCTATGAGAATACCTATGCCAACGTTCATCGTGGCATCCACTATCTGAGCGAAGAGAGTACTCGCGGTTACGAAGAATCGCGTGAACAGATTCAACAGTTGATCAACGCTCAACACTCTCACGAAATCATTTTTACTGCCGGCGCAACTTTGGGCTTCAACATTGTTGCCCACAGCTGGGGCAATCAGAATCTTCAACCGGGTGACGAGATTCTGCTGACTCAGATGGAACATCACTCGAACATTGTTCCCTGGCAGCAACTGGCCGAGCGGAAAGGTATCAACATCCGCTGGGTGCGGGTTACCGAATCGGGTCACCTGGATCTGGAAGATTTTGATGTCAAGCTAACTGAACGCACAAAACTGGTCGCGCTGACATCGGTATCCAACACGCTGGGGACTCGTAACCCGATCAAGGAATTGATTGCCAGGGCTCATTCGGTTGGTGCGATCACGGTGATTGATGCGGCGCAGCATGTTCCGCACGAGCCACTGGATGTGGCGGACTGGGATGCGGACTTTGTCGGATTCAGCGCCCACAAGATGCTGGGCCCCTCGGGAATCGGCGTATTGTATGGCAAGGAATCATTGCTGCAGTCGATGCCACCATTTTTGGGCGGCGGAAGTATGATTTCCACAGTCACCGAATCCGGGTTTACAGCGGGTGCGCTGCCGGCCAGATTCGAAGCTGGCACTCCGCCAATCGCGCAAACGATGGGTTTCTCGGCCGCGATCAGGTACTTGGACAACGTCGGTCTCGATGCAATCGCCCAACACGAACATCATTTGACCGAGTTGGCGATGGATCAACTGAAGTCAATTCCCGGTTTGAAGATTCTGGGGCCGCCTGCCAGCGACAGGGCCGGCATTGTCAGTTTTGTGGTGGATGGAGTTCACCCCCAGGACATTTCCGTGTTCATTGACCGGCTGGGAATTGCGATACGGGCCGGACACCATTGCACGATGCCACTGCATGAATCGCTGGGGATTTCAGCCAGCTGTCGTGCAAGTTTTTACTTGTATAACACTGAGCAGGACGTTCTCGACTTTGTAGAATCTTTGGATTCAGTAATCAAAAAATTGTCTTAGGACCGCCACAAGAGCATGGCAGATTTACATTATCCTGAAGACGGTGGAGTGTTTTCACCCGATTTTGAAAACTCACCCTTAACTCGCCCCGAATACTTTTCGGTGATGGTTCACTTTTACCGAGGCGAGCTTGATCGCACGACCTCCTGGCGAATGCGGCTGGATACGACGACCAACTGGGCCATTCTTTCTGTGATGGCGCTGGTCAGTTTCAGCCTGGGAGATTCATCCCATACGCATCTCGGCATTCTGGTCGGAATGGTACTGGTGATGAATTTTCTGATTATCGAGTCACGCCGTTATCGATTTTTTGATGTCTGGCGAGCAAGAACCCGAATGCTGGAAGAGAATTTCGTGGGCCCCATTCTGCGGCGCGATTTGAAGAGCCCGATCGACAAGTGGGGATCGCTGGTCGCCGAAGATTTGCTGAACCCAAGCTTGAAAATCTCTTGGCCTCAGGCATTGAGAGCTCGCCTGAATCGCAATTACATTCCCATATTTCTGTTGTTGATCGTGTGCTGGATTATCAAACTGGGCATGAGTATCCCCGTCGGCGAAGAAGCCAATTTCGCGGCTCTGAAAGATCAAATGCGGATTGGCACCTGGCCTTGGTGGGTGGCGCCCGCTTTTGTTGGCAGCCTGTATTTATTTCTGACCGGCATTTTTCTGTTTGCCAAACGAACGACTCGCCCGGAAGAGGCTTACTGGGGAACTTCGAACTACAGTAAAGCCTTGAGTGGCCACGATACCTAATCGTTGTTGCGGCCTGGACTCAACTCAATCTCGAAATGCTGCTGAGAAATTTCGTTGACGTTGACCTGAATGTCAAGGAACCGCTGGATCACATCGATGTGCGTAATCGAATGTCCAGAAAGCGGGCCGGTTGTGAATCGGCTGATGCTACCAGCGGCTGCGGCAAGTGCCATCGGCAACAGCAATTGATCGGCCAGATACTCACCAGCCACATATTCGCTGTCCAAGAAGCTCTTTGCCTGACGGCAAGCGGCTCTTGCCACATCTTCCGAGCGCAGCCCTCGTCTCCCAAAGGCAGTAAACACTTCGGTGACATTGGCAAAGGGAAGCTGGATCATCACTGCATTCCCGGGTCCCGGTGAATTTTCAATTTCCGCAACTCGGAACTGATTTTCTCGCCAAGCGAACTTGCGCCGAATCACATCGCATTCTCGTTCGCCAATGTTCCGAGGCAATTTCGAAACCAGGGCGACGACTTGAGGCGGTTCCGGATCACCGCGCTCGTTGACTTCCAGTCCCTGTAGTTGTTGTACGGGTTTGATCGCAATCGAAAACTGACCTCCGCCAGCGGGATAAAATCCATAGCGTTCCAGTGAGCACTTGAACGCCGGCCCCATTTTTTCAACCAATGGCAGGTAAGACAGTTGCAGGAAATCGAAAGGCGGTGCGGCCGAGTTATGTGTTCCACCTTCAACTACAATAGTGGATTCGCCATCTGCCAAAATCAGAGCCGGCAAGACCGTCTGGGCAACCAGAATCGCGCTACCGGCAGTTCCCACTTTGAATTCGAATTTGCGAGTTTGAATTGGGCCAGGCGCAAAGGTGAACTCGCTGGAATGGAGAACGTTTCCGGTTACACCTGCTCCGCAGACCTCTCGGGCAGCATTCAAGGCGGTCAGATGCTGGGCCAGCAATCCAGACTTCTTCCGCTTGCCACGCACATTGAAGATTCGCAATGGCTTGCCGGTCACCAGGCTCAGTGCCAGCGAAGAACGGATGATTTGACCGCCGCCTTCGCCTTCTGCTCCGTCAATTTCTATCAGTTCAGACATAGTCAATTTAGAGGGGTAATCGGAAAACAGGTTCGTCAGTTGATAGCATTATTGCTGAACTTTGTCAGTTAAGCCGGTTTTTCTGAATTTTCGTTTTGATCTGGTCGAGTCTGATCTATGAGGCTGTCGATCTGCCACGCTGACGGGATGCGCGGGCCACAGACTTGGCACTCCTACCTGCTTTTTACGTTCAACGGAATTTCAAAATGCCACTCTTGCCATTGATGACTGGACTGATCTTGTTCTTCTCCGGGATCGTGATTGGTTACCTGTTCTCCTTCCGCGACCGCAGTGACAACGAAGCGCTCAACGAGAGCCTTTGCCTGGAGCGTGACCGTTTGGCCAACGAGCTTTCTGCTCAGCGTACAGAAAGTGTTGATTTGGGCGAACGACTGAACAAGCAAACCGGCAAACTCCAATTGTTGGAAGAATTGTGCGGTGATCTGGACAATTGCAAAAAGTCCAATGAGCAGCAGATTATTGATTTACAATCCGAATTGACGTCGATGCGCAATTCACTGGACGAGTCAAAATCCAGCTTGAATGAAGAACAAAACAAACGTACTGCTTTGGAAGACCGGCTTCACGAAATGAAGCAGGGACATGTCGAATCACTGAATTCAATTCAAATCGACTGGCGCGAGAAACTGGGTTTGAAAGACTCCATGGTTTCGCAATTGGATAGCGAAGTCGTCATGTTAAAATCGACTTGCACTCGCACATCCGAAAAACTCCAAATGTCTGAAGCGCGAGTCGCCGAGCTTCAGGCCGAACTGGAGAAACAAAAAGTCTACCTGGAGACAGCCAGCAACAATGCTTCTGGTCTGGAGCGTGAATACATTACGCTTGAGAATTCGTTGACGTCACAAAACGAGATATTGAAAGAGGCTCGCGGCAAAGCGGCTGCAGCGTTGTCTGCCAAAGAGCTTGCTGAAGAATCACTGAAAGACATGCGCATCCAATTGGCTTCGCATCAGAGTCTGGTCAACGATTTCAACGAGTCTCGTCATAAACTTGAAGCGATGCAACATCGTTGCGAAGCTTTGCAGGAATCGATCGAGAACAGCAAGGAACGCTTGAACCAGATTACCATGGAACGCGACACAGCAATCTCGGCCGAAAAGCAGGCTCTGGAAGCTGTCGGCGGGCTCCGCAAAAGAACAGAGAACCAGGAATCAACGATTCGGGATCTGCGTGAAAAGAGTGAACAGATGGCAACAACTGTTCAACTTGAAATGAACGCTCGCACCGAACTGGAAGAAACTCTGAACCAGAAACAACGTCAGTTCGAAATTCGGTTGAACTCTTACGAGGGAATCGAAGGACGCATCGACGAACTCAAAGACGCATTGGCGGCCAAAGAAGCTGAAGTCGACGCTCTGGAATCCAGACGCGAAGAGCAATTGGCAGCGATGCAAAGCGAACTCAAAGACGCTTTGGCGGCCAAAGAAGCTGAAGTCGACGCCCTGGAAACCAGACGCGAAGAGCAATTGGCGGCGATGCAAAGCGAACTCAAAGACGCATTGGCGGTCAAAGAAGCTGAAGTCGAGGCCCTGGAATCCAGGCGCGAAGAGCAACTGGCGGCTATGAAAAGCGAACTCAGCGTGGAACTGGAAGAACAAAATCAGGAATTCCTGCTCCGCATTCAGCACCTTGTCGAACAACGCGACAAGGCCATGGTCGAGTGCAACGAACTGCGTGACGAGCTGGATAGAGCCCAACTAATGTCTCGCCAGAATGAAGTGACCATTCGCAACCTGCGACGCGAACGTGGCGCCGTTTTGATGCGAAACCGTCAAACCACTCAAATCACTCAAACCGATTTCCCTCGGATTCATCAGTCTGAAGAAGAAACCTATTCGTCACACGATGATTACGGCGGACAGACTCGACTGGATCCTGTGCGAGGTGTCGTGTTTACAGAAGCTCCTGACACCAGTGACGATCTGAAAAAGATCTCTGGGATCGCCGAGATTCTAGAGAAACGTCTGAACGATTTCGGAATCTTCACTTACAAGCAGATCATCGAATGGGATCGCAAAGCCGTCGACGAATTTTCGGCATTGCTGGCGTTCCGTGACCGGATCGATCGCGATGACTGGAAGGGCCAAGCTCAGGTCCTCTACAATCAAAAATATGTCGAACGCCGCGCAGCCTGATCTGTCCAGTTCGACAAACACTCGATAAACCAAATATCGAATTAAGAATCAAAGCCTGATTGTCCGTTACTCGGGGCAGTCAGGCTTTTCATTTTGTGGAGGCGAGTAGGGAACCGAATCGCTACCCAACAACGTGTAGGTATCCATCGTTCGCAGCGGCGGCGAGTAAATATGCAGAGTCACCAGATTTTTGCCAGGCGATTGAAGATTGGATACTTGATGAATGTCTGCATCTTCCGAAGTGCAAACAAAGCCCTCGGAAAAATCTGAAGACTTGACCGCTTTGATCTGGCCACTGGCCGTGGGCTCAAATATCGTTTCCGTCGCCACGCCTTCGACAATCCGTAATCCACAAGTCGATTGGGCGTGATTGTGGATCGGGCTGCGTTGACCGCTCTGCCAGCAAATACAAAGTAGCTCGTACCACTTCGCTTCAGTGATCAAATTCCGATGGTATGTGCAGTCGGAGAAGTTAATAAAATCACTTAATAACTCTGGACTCACCTCCAGTTCAGTCAGCAGACGATTCAACTCCTGTTGAGGTGCACGTTCTTCCAGACTATCCAGGAACTGGACCAACTCGGAAAGGCATTGTGGAACGGAACAAGGAGTCATGCTGGAATTCGCAGTAACTGGCGGACTGATGGCACTCATTAAATTATGGCTCGCAATCTCAAAATTTGTCAAATAAAACCGCAAAGCCCATGCCATGAAAATCGGCTCCGCGGGCACTTTCAGTTTAGTTGGGCAATCCCGGTCGGAATAGGTGTCGAAATTGTACGAATCAACCCGAAGCGGGTCATAAATGCTCAGGAATTATCAAGAGTCAGGCAGATTCGAATTATTTATCGAGTAAATTGGTAACAGAGTTGTATGCCATTCAAATGACAGATTTGTGGCAACCTGCAAGTGAATCAATATTTACCAGCGGCTGTGTCGGGCTTTTCGATTCCTGCCGCCGCAGCAGTATCTCTGAAAACCTGTATCCGCTCTGAAAACCTGCATGATTCTCATAGGTCGTTTGCAAGCCACTTCCGGCATTCGCGCGACTCGCATACCAATGTTCGCGCCGCGACGAGATCGATTTAACCATGACTAAATTACCAATTGCCAATTCGCGAATTACTTGCTGC
>CAZOXC010000118.1:0-7701 GCA_964583205.1 uncultured Pirellulaceae bacterium
ATGACTTCATCACCAATTAAGTGGCCATAGCGGTCGTTGATTGATTTGAATTTATCAATATCCACCATCAGGATATTCATCTGGTCGGAGTTCTCTTCCTGCCATTCGATTCTGTAGGCTTCGAAGAATGATCTGCGGTTGAGACATTCTGTCATCGGATCGATTGAAGCCAGAACGTGCAATTCACGATTCTGCTTTTGCACTTTATCTCTGGAATTTTTCAACAACTGCAACATGCTGCTCAGTTCGTCTTTTTTGTTTTCCAGAGCCGTAATATCATCCAGGCTGACCAGCACGCCCGAGCATTGGTTGGTTTCACTCAGAATGGGAGTCGCATTGACGATAAATCTTCGAGTATCTTCGTCAATTGTCAACGAAAGAACTCGACCCTTTACTGCATCTTTTTCCTGCAGACATTTTGTCCACGGAAATGCCTGATCGTTTTCCTTGACCCATTCAAACGACCGGGGGTTCAACCCAGTCAACTGGTCCGCCGAACGACCAAACAATTCAGTAAAGGATTCATTGGCCAGAACAATCTCCTCCTTGCTGTTCAACAATAGCAGTCCTTCAGCCAGCGAATCCAGCGCGGTACGAACTCGATTAGGAACCACTTTGTTGGGATTGAGGTGCTTCAACACCCTTGTCAAATAACCCCAGAAGAACAAGATGGCCACGCACCCGCAAAAACAAACTGCGGTAAACGGATACAACCAACTCAAGCCTGTGGCTGTTCGAAGGGGCGAGAAGCCAAACATCAACATCCAGTCAGTTTCGCCCTGACTCAAGCTGATTTTCATAAACTCGGTATTGGATTCTCGAGTCGCCAACTCCTGCGGAGCCCGGACCACCGGTGCCGAGATCACCTGATTAGATTCCGCCTGATAAAGACAAACGAATTCGATTTCAGAATCCCTCTCGACCAGTGACTCGAAATAGTCTTCCAGCTGTCCGTCAGTTTGATCACCTTGGCTGTCAGTAAGTTGCGAACCGACTGAATAGGCAATTGCTTCCGCAACTCTGACTCGATTCTGCGATTGATTCTTTTCAACATCGGGAAACAAACCGATCGCCAGCGCACACCAGGTTACGGACGCAGAAATACACCCTAGCGTAATTGCAATTCGAGTGGTCGAGCGGATACCCAACAATGGAGACGCCAGTTTCATCTTGTGTACTCAAACAGTCAGTTGACGAGCGAATCAAGTGATTCGTCGTTATCGTCGTCTACAAGTCCTGATGCGTTTTCCAGAATCGGTAACGGATCGACAATTTTCCATGATGGCAACGAAGACATCAGTGAGGCCATTAAAAAACCGCCTCGCAACGACCATAAAACATAGCCCACCGTCGCCACGATGGACGTTGCCGCGACAGTGACTGTTGAGTTAATTTCAACCTTATTATCCGAGAACTCGGCAATATCGGAACTCAACTGGTCCAGTTGATCCCACAACATACGTGTATTAAACAAAATGCTCGGCCCACTGTCGCTGTTCAGAATATTTGCCAACTGATCACGAATAGTCTTGTTCTCACTATCAGTGGCAAGTTCGTGATACAGATACTCAAATTTCTCAGAAGCTTCCTGGCGCAAATCTACCTGACCAACCAGCTTCGCGACAAAGTCACGGTCCAGCACCACCGATTCCGCGGCAGTTTGATTCGTCGATTCTCCGGCTAAATCTCCGTCAACATTGACCGGAGCTGGAACCACACTGGACTCATCCGAGCTCATTTTGCCTTCCGGTTCAGTATTGGTTGCCGGCGAATCCTGCTCGTCAGGCGACTCGATCACCTCGGGCTGGCTGGCTTCCGAAACCGATTCCGGAACGAACGCATTACTGACCTCAATTGTTACCACGACAACGTTGCCGCTAACCGACCCGTCGTTTGGAACATAGGAAAACGAATCCACGCCAGAAAATCCGGGAACCGGAACATAACTGAACGTCCCATCCCGCGACAAACTGAAGTCACCGTTCGCCGGACCTTGTACCAGAATCGCTTCGATCGGATCGTTGTCCACATCCGTATCATTGAACAATACTCCAACCAGTCCCTGCAGTTCTTCCAGATTCGAAATGGCAAATACTTCGTCCGACTCTCCAACTGGAGCATCGTTGACCGGTGCGATTTGAATACTGACCGTGCTGACTGACCCGTCAGTTTCACCATCATTCACAACGTAACTGAACGAGTCCGCTCCGTTGAAATCAGCCAAAGGTGTATAGGAAAACGTGCCATCTTCATTTAACACAAAAGATTCTGCGAACGCCGGACCTGACACCAGGTTGGCAATCAAATTGCTACTGTCGACATCCGAATCATTGCTCAACACCGAACCCGCAACCAGTTCGAGATCTTCTACCCCGGAGTAACTGTCGGCTTGTCCAACCGGAGCATCATTGACCAACTGGAATTCGATCACAGCTGGAACATCCTGCGATTGCTGCGATCCATCTGAAACTCGCAAATCAAATCGAGGTGCTTGCTCGTTCCCGTCATCCACGAAAACGACAAGTCCTGAATCCATCTGCGACTGACTAAACGAATTGATCGCCTGGCCCGGACTCCCTGCCAACTCGAACTGCCCACCGGTAATGCCGCTAAGCTGGAAAGTCAGCTCCGCAGACTCGGGATCAAAGCCATTGAATGTCAACGAACTCAGATTCACGACTCCGCCCTCGGTCACCGCCAAGCGGACCTGATTCAAAACCGGTGCTTCATCGATATCTGCAACATTGACTGTCACCATCGTGTCACTGAATGCGCCAACCGAATCTGTTGCTCGAACCGTCACGCGATATACTGGCTGCGATTCAAAATCGAGCACCCCATCGTTCAGCAGCAACTCGTCAGCATTGACTCCACCCACCTCAAACAACGAGCCATCGGGACCGCCAGCGATCGAATAGGACAGTATGTCACCATTATCTGGATCTGTCGCCAACAACTGACCCAGCGATAAACCACCACTTGTATCCGTATTTTCCAATATCGAGAATTCCTGGTTCAACAGCTCTGAAGGCGGCTGATTGAGATCGTTGACATCAACTGTAATCGACTCGGTATAGGTATTTCCAGCTTCATCGGTGACCCGCACGATCGCCGTGTAACTGGGAGTAGTATCAAAGTCGAGTTCACCATCAGTAATAATCAGTTCGTTATCGGCAGGACCACCGATCGAGAAGACCGGATCGGAGCCGGGCAGAATTTCGAATGTAAACGAATCACCATTGTCTTCATCGACCACGGACAACTGTCCCAGCGAGTATCCGCCCGTAGAGTCCGTGGTTTCATCGACAGAAAAACTGTTTGGATTCAAATCACTGGGAGCTTCGTTTACATCACCAATCGCAATGACGAACACTTGCTCGCTGGTCGAACCATCACTCGACTGGGCAAGCACCGTAATACTGCGACTGGGACCATCGACTTCCAGGTCAAGCGAACCTGCCAGAGTTACCATCCCTGTTGTCTGATCAATAGCGAATCGGCCACCGTCGTTATCAGACAAAAGGTAAGTAACAATGTCACCCGTGTCATCGTCAGAAGCGAATGCCACGATTCCGACTTCTGATCCCGCCGCTGAATTTTCCAAGATGATGTCTGCAGTCGCGTCTGTATCACTGATCGGAGAAACTTGATGGTCATTAATCAGAGTCACACTGATCTGAAAAGTCCCAATGGCGACTGCCGAATTGTCTTCGCCGCCATCCGCCAATGTAAAGTCAAAGGAATCGCTGGTCGTTTGACTACCGTCGTGATTGTAAGTCAACAATCCCGAGTCAATATCAGCCTGAGTAAACTCGCCACCCAGCGCCAACTCAACGTTGTTTAAAAAGAGTCGCCCATTGACCGGCGAACCTGTAATCCGGTAGATCAAGCCACTGCCGTCGTCATCCGGATCACCTTCGTTCAACATGGTGACGCTAATCTGATTGTCCACACTTGCTTCATCAACGGTGAGTCCGGAATTCACCAAAACCACTGGCGAGTCATTGCGGGGCACAATCGTCCAGTTAAATGTGCCACTTGAGACGGCCCCTTGCCCGTCATCAACATCGAATCGGAACCCATCCGACAAAGTCTCGCTACCATCATGCGAATATCCAATTCTGCCCGAGTTGATATCCTCCTGGGTAAATTGGCTGTTCAAGCCCAGCGTGACCCCAGCCAGCTCGATCGTGCCGGACGATGGTATCTCGGTGATTGTGTAAACAAGCTCGTCAGGATTGTTGTCAACGTCGATTGTTTCCAACAACATTTGCGAGAACAAATTGTCCGCAGACCCTTCATCAACTACAGCAGTGTTATTGACTGAGAGCAATTGCTCGTCATTCGACAGGTTAATTACGATATCAAACACACCCGCTTGCGACACCGCTCCGTCTTCGCCGCCGTCGGATACGATGAAACCAAATTGATCAGATGCCAATGTTTCATTGCCGTCATGTTGATACGACAGCAATCCGGAATCGATATCCTGCTGTGTAAACGTTCCGCCTGGACCTAGCGTTATTCCTCCCAGAGAAAGACTGCCAACAGATGGCAAAGCGGTTAACGAATATGTCAATTCAGATGCCAAGTCATCGATATCGATCGTGCTGAGCATTGCACCCGTAATCGTGAATGATCCCGACTCAGCAACTGTGGCGCCCAGGTTCACATCTATCGTGGGCGCGTCGTTGATACTGTTGACCGTGATGTCAACAGTGGCTTCTACACTTCCGCCGTTGTCATCGCTGACTTCGTAGCGGAACGAATCGCTGCCGGTGAAGTTCGCATTTGGCGTGTAAACAAACGTGCCATCGGCGTTGAGCGTCAACGTTCCGTTGGCTGGCCCGCTAACGGGTGTTGTGTTGACCGTGAGCATATCGCCGTCGACGTCGGTGTCGTTCAAAAGCAAGTCAGTAATACCCAATGTCGCTGAGAACGCTGTGTCTTCGTTTGTCGAGAAGGAATCGTTACTCGCGACCGGCGCGTCGTTGACGGGGATTATGTCTACCATGACCGTGTCGCCGGCAACGCTGAACGCAGTCGTGCCTCCGGTTCCGTTAGCTGACAAGTCAAATCCAGTTTGGCCGTTGAAACCTTGCGTTTGATCCCAGGCGTGAAACTCAAAAATCGCCGAACCATCGAAATCAGGGTTCGGTATGAAACGAATCAATGTAGACGAATCAAGTAGTGTGACCGACGTTGGGCTAACCGCGCCAAAATCGGTCCAGCCGCCACCAATATCGTATTGCCATGTGCCATTGGTGTTATCGACTGAATAGACCGCTATCCCCGCGACGGCATCGTCAGCATCCGTGATTCGGCCAACGCCAGCACTGGCAATGATATTTCCTACGGTGGCACCCGCAGGATCTGTGTCGTCTTCGAATACATCCGGCAAGCTGAATATCGCATTGGTGTCGACAACAGGAGCGTCATTGACCGCCAAAATATCAATAAGTGTTTCGGCAATTGGGCCGCTGTCCTGAGGATCAGAGGCAACCACACGGAGTATTCGCTGTGACGTATCAGGATTATCGGACAAGTTTTCGTACGTGACCGTTCGCAGTACCTGCTGATAGTCTGCAACCGTACCTGGACCCGAGATGGCCAATGTGCCGGTGAGTTGACTGTAATTGACGGTCAACCCGGTACTGCCCGGGTTCGCATCGAGTCGTTCGTTCGCGCCATCAGGGAAATTGAGAATGGAAACGGTTAAGAGTGTCAGATTGGCGTCATCGACATCTGTGATGATCGCATCAACATCGGTAACCAGGACTGGTCCAGCGTCTTCTGTGAACGTTGTTTCAAATGAATTCCCCGGCGCGACACTGTCATCAGCATCGAGGTCAACTTCAGGAGCGTCGTTGATGCTGTTGACCGTGATATCCACGCGGGCAGTGGCCGTTCCCCCGCTTCCATCGCTGATGGTATAGGTGAAGAAGTCGGCACCGTTAAAGTCAGCATTAGGCGTGTAAATGAACGATCCGCCCGGCCCCAATGTCACTGTACCGCTGGCTGGGGCTAAAAAGGAGGTTATGAAAAGCGAATCGCCGTCAACATCTGTGTCATTTTGTAACAAGTCGGCAAACGGCAACGTCAACGAAGTGTCTTCGTTCACTGTAAAGTTGTCATCTACGCCAACCGGAACATCGTTGGTCGGGGTAACGGTGAGTGCAAAAGTATCGACGATCGGGCTGACACCGTCCTCACCGCCATCTACAACACTGAATTCAAAGTTGGCTGTCGTCGTTTCGCTACCGTCATGAACAAAACGGATTTCTCTGTTGTCAATTTGAGCTTGCGTAAAGCTGGTAACGCCGGTGCCCGGAGCACTGCCGAGTTCAAGTTGGCCGTTGGAAGTGGCCAAAACGGTATAGGTCAAATCAGTCGCCGCGTCATCGACATCGCTGGCCTCGAGCAAACTCGAGTCCAATTCGACGAATCCACCTTCGCTAACTGTGCCTCCGTTGTTACTCAATGTCGGGGCATCGTTGATAGCTATAAAGTCAAAGATCTTTTCCGAAATGTTACTCGTTCCACCATCGCCGTCAGTAACAACGGCTTGTACAATCCGGTTGCCTGTCACAGGGTCTTCCGAGATATTAACAAGCCCGATTTGCCTCATGATCGCTTGCACATCGGCGCGGGTCGCATCCGCATTGAAAGTCACGACCAGTGGCCCTGAACCGCCGGTGGTTCCACCATGATCGCCTACCACCGTTCCACCGACTGAAATGTCGTCGCCCGCCACGGTGACGCCGTTGCCGAAGAGAATAACTAACGAATGTCCAGCCGGATCAGGCGAAGCCACCGATACGGTTAGTACACCACTCTCGAAATCCGAGCTGTCGATGTCGGTCAGGGTGTCGTTGAAAAATGGCTGAACCGCAGTCCCTTCGTTGACTGATCCTCCGCTGCCAACAACCGCAATGACGGGAGCATCATTTTCGGCCGTGATCGAAATGTCGACCACCGCATCTGCAAAACCACCGTTGCCGTCAGATACCCGATAGGTAAACGAATCACTTCCATCAAAGTCCGCATTGGGTGTGTAGATGAAAGAACCATCCGCAGAGAGTATGACGGTACCGTTGATTGGAGACTGGATCGGTGTCGTAAACAGGGTCAAGCCATCTCCGTCCGGATCTGAGTCGTTGTCCAACAAGTTCAAGCTATTGAAGGTTGTATCTTCCGCAACGGTGATGGACTCTCCCATTGCTACCGGAGCTTGATTGACTGGATCGACCCTAATAGTTGCTGAGTCGGTCCCAACGCTCAATGTGCCCGTACCACCGTAATTGCCTGTCGGATCGATCGTTTGACCTTCATTGCCGACCGTTTGATCCCACGCCCGATATGAGATAGAGGCCGGCCCAGTGTAACCGGCATCCGGAACAAATCGAACGAGTGCATCGGGGCCCAGCAACAACGCCGATGTTGAGGAAGGTTGACCAACTGGGTTCCAAGTATTCCCGTCGTCAGTTGAAAATTGCCAATCACCGTTGCTTGTTTCCGCGCCATTGATCGCTATACCAATTTCATCTCCATCTGGATCGCTAAAGGAAGCAGGGGTGCCACTACCGCTGGCGAGGATTTCCGTAATCGTGTTTCCAGCCGAATCAAAATCATCTTCGTCAATCGACGTCAAGGTGTTCTGCCCGCCGATGCCAAGCACTGGAGCATCATTCACGTCCGACA
>CAZOXC010000119.1:0-7697 GCA_964583205.1 uncultured Pirellulaceae bacterium
GGTACACACAGTGCTTTCGACCAGATCGCGCGTGATGACGAGAATTTCCAGAGTCTCATTCACCAATTCTTGGAAGCCGACTTCTCTGCCAATTCATTAACCGTGGACAGTCTGGGTTTTCCTGGCGAACTCCGCCTACCCAAATTGGAGTTCGCGCCCGTCGGCAAAGGAACGCCATCTCTGTTCGAAAGTGTTGGCGGCGACAGCTAGTGCCTGGGGCGGAGGGCCACACGGGTGGTTTTGGCCACAGCGCGTGCATCTGAAAATGCTCTTTGGTCGGTTTACTTCTTCGGGTCCAATGGTTGAGGGCAACGAACGGGCTGACGAATTGGAGAGGGAGTATGTCCCAACAGAACATCGACGCCGACCAAGCTAGTTCAGGTTTCCTTGGTCGTTGGCAGAGCCGCGACTTCCGTTTCCAATTGAGAAACAAAACAGAGGGTCGCTATCGGCAGGCAGGCGATCAAAGCCAGGCAACTAACTCCCCACCAATACCGAGCCTGAGCAGATTTGCAAACCAGCATCAAGGCGCGAAATACTATGGTTACAAGCAGAATCTGCCACAAACTGTTCAGTAACACCCAGCCAATCGATTCAATCAATTGTGAATCTACAAGTGCGTCAAAAAACAAGGACTGGTTCATGATTCATCTCCCTTGCTGCTTTGTTCGATTTGGTCAAGCAAGTCTCGAATTTGTTGCAGGTCATCGCTGGAAGCTTTGCGAGATGACAGGGCCTGCATGACGAGACTGGTGGCCGAGCCCTCGTAAACCTGTTCGATCAAATTGGACAACATCCGCTTCTGGGCGCGCTTTCGCGTTACCACGGCCGAGTAGATATGTGGTCGAGCGTTCTCATCGCGTTTAACAAGATCCTTGTCCATCATCACCGACAGCATTTTCACGGTTGTCGAGTAGTTGGTGTCCCGAAGTTCAGCCAATTCAGCATGAATCACGCGGACCGGAGATGGTCCTTTGTCCCAGAGAATCTGCAGAACTTGCAGCTCTACTTCGGTTAACTGATTCGAAACTGGTCGTGGCATCTCCGACTCCTGTTGAACTAAGGCCTAAAACGCCCTGAGAGTATTATCGTTACCGGTTTAGCGAATACTTTCGCCAATATTAGCGAATTTATTCGCTAAGTCAAGAGAATTCTTTTTTGGCAAAACACCAAAGAACACCGATAACGTCCCCTGAAACTGAACTTTCACAGGAATTCAGATTCAGGATTGTTACAAACCCGTTGCGAGTTGGAATTACGAAAAAGGTGCAGGTAATACCAGCACCACAAAGCGCGGTTATCGCCAGTGACTGGAATCGCATACGTCGCAGCGACGCTTCGCTCGCAGTTTGAACGATCTGATTTCACTTCTTCCTTGTTCCACATCCTGGCACACTTACGAATTCCGAATTCGCATCGCGTGAGCAAGGTCACTGGTTGTCGTTTTCTTTTTCGCTATCCCTTGCGGATCGCAATTTCAAATGCACGTTGGCAACTTCGCCCATCACAATACCTCGCGGAATTCCCTGGCTCTCTGTCGCCAGCTTCATGTGGTTCAGACTGTCGGCTGGTTTGCCAATCACTTCGTAGTACAAACCAACGTACAGGTGTGCGTAATAAAGGTTGCGAGCTTTGGATTCTGCGTTGTCTCCCAGATCATCAGCTTGCTTGATCACATCGTCGGGTTCCATTTCGCCGGCAAACATTTTGTGAACCTGAGCCATCGGAACTCGAGAATCACCAGAGATCGGAATCAGTTTTTCACGTGCCGTTTCCAGATCACTGGCCCTGGCGACACAGAGGAAATGCCAGACGGCGTTTTCGACATCCTGCGAGTTGACGGTTTGGTGAGTTTCAAATTGCGCCTGGCCGGTTTCGAATTCTTCCGCGTAGTAGAGTGCCAGTCCGCGTTGCCACAGGAAAGGTTCGCGGCTGGGAAAGTGTTCAATGAACTTGTCAAAATCACTGACGGCTTCTTCCATTTGCCCGTTCATGAAATAGCATTCACCTCGTTCCTGATACAAACGGTGTTTTTGAAAGTCGGTGATCGGCAAATCGATCATTTCGGTCTGCAGTTCAATCGCTGTTTCGAACTCGGCTTCTCTCAGGGCCCTCATGGAACGAGTCAGCAAATCGCGCAATTGGGCTTGTACCTCGACTTCAGTTTGCCGAGCATCCTGCTGGGCTGGACACTGCTTGATGTCTCCAGAACCGAGTGTCGCTATCAAAAAAAGTGCAAAAAAGATTGAGCGAAAGTTGAATAACGAATATCGAGCCATTGAAAAGTCCTCTGCAGATCCGGAAACGCCAATGTGGGCGATTCTAACCTCGTGAAGCATTAAGGTGAAGCAAATCGATGTTGTTGAAATAGCCGCAGTTGACACGGTATTTTGCGGGTCAGACCAATCGGGTGTGCATAATCGTGAAGATCGTAATTAGCGGAAAAATATCCTCAAATTCAATTGTCGAAAGGCCGACTTCCGAGTATTAGTTGATAACGGCTGGGCAATATTTTCAGTCGGAAGCCGGCAAGTTCTGCTGGTCAATCCGCATTTGCTCGCCCAGTCATTCACATTTTCAATTCACACACACTCGTTACTTGGGAGTAACACAATGAGCACATTTGCAGCAACCTGGGAGGATGATGAGAACAACCGCCAAGTCCAGTTTTCGGTCGACTACACGACTGAAAACGGTGCGGTCGAAATCGAATCGATTACTCCCAATCAAGTTAACTTCGTTTGCCCAACCAGCAAGAACACCACTCGCACAATGGGCGTTTGGACTGCCAAGGGTGCCGATCACCTGCGCAGCAAGATTGCCACTTCAGGCGTAATTGAAAACGTCAAGACTCAAATCGCTGAGCGCGACGGCATGACATTGACCGTGTAGCTTGCGGTCTTGCAAATAAAAAACAACTCGAAAAACGCGACTGATCTCAGTCGCGTTTTTTTGTTGAGTCGCCAGATGTTTGCTCTTCCGGATTCTCAATCGTAAACGTTCCTTGTGGAATCTTGTCGACCGTTGCTCCAGTGGAAAACTCCATTGTCACCAATCCAACAAGTGGATTGTCGGTTTTAATTTTCATGGGCATGTTGAAACCGTCAACGTCCTTGAATTCGGAGTAGGTAGTCACCGTGGTGATTGCACCGGCTTCGGTTTTCAATTCGAGAATTTCCTTAACGACCTGGAAGGTCTTCTGATCGACGTGAATGATTCGATCTTCAAGCGATTCTGATTGAAACGTTACTTCGTACGTCGCTTCCCCATCGTGTTCACCGATTCCGGTTAGTGTTGCGGATTGGTAATCCTGCTTCCAGTTTGCCAGGAACCACAATGGATGCAGTTGGCGAGATTGTGCCAACTGCTCACCCTCCATTTCGGAATAGTTAGTTGCATCGGAGTAAGTGACGGCCGCTGTGCCATCAAAAGCCAATTTTATAAAACAGATTTTGCCGAAGTCGTGGTCCAGCATGTATCTACCGGCCAGGTCAAACCACAGGGTTGTTTCGCCATTGATTCCCTGGTGAACGTAATTTGACTCGCCAGTCAATTTATAAACCTTGTCTTCATAACCCTGGTCCTCATCTCCGGGGATGCCGTAAGCCGCAGCCATTTTGGCCATGAGTTCATCGGTGGTGGGCAGCGTCGTTTGCGTTGCGTCGCTCTCGCTCTTGTCGAAGATCGCCTCATCGCCATTGTGGATCCAGGATAGCGACTCGACCTTTCCGTCATCCGATTTGTTAAAGCGGAACTGGAACAACTCTGGTTTGGGCTGATAAGCGAACGTGTCTGGCTCATCTGTCACCGCACCGTAAAATGTTCGCGCGGCACCGGAAGTAAACAGCAACCTGCCATTTACAATGGCGACTTCAATCGGATCGTCTTCCCCCATTTGCTCATCTCGATAAGTTCCGACCATCGTCTGTAATTCTTCAAGTGGCCTGATGGGTTCAAGCGTCACATCCTCACGAAACATTTCTGGTTCAAAGCCGCCTTGATACATGGTTAACGAACGCACGCCGTCTGATTCATCGCGATTGAATGAAATAGCGATCGTGTCAGTGAGCTCGAAATACCATTTCCCTTCTTCGTTGGGTGGTTTGAGCTCAAACAACATTTGACCGGGAATATCAATTGCCAGTTTTTCATCTTTCATTTGCACTTCGAAAACTGTGCCGCGGAAATTTGCAAAATAGCCAACGTACTTGCCAATTAATTCATCAGTATTGATTTCAGCAAGTGGATCACTGGCTGCCTTGTCCTTTTCGCCAAACAGCGTATCAAACACTGTGTTGATTGATCCAGCTTGCAAGGGTGTAACGGTGACATTGGCCAACAACACGTAACCACAGTTTTTCTTCGGCAACAAAGTGACTTGCGCGGCAAAGCCATCAATATTGCCACCATGTTGGATCACTTTGTGTCCGTTCCAGGTCTGCAGCATCCAACCACATCCATAACCCATGGATCCGCCGATGGTCGAATGTTTTCGCCAGGTCTTCTTGAGTGACTTTTGGCTCAGTAGTTGTTGGTTGTCGAATTTTCCTTCGGCCAATTGGAATTTGAGCCACTGCGCCATGTCAGTCGCGTTGGAATTGATTGAGCCAGCCGGACCAATCGAATTCAGGCTCCTCATTGGCACGGCTTCGTGAATTTCGCGGTCTTCGTGCCAGACATAGCCCTTCGAAAATCGCGGTTCTTGTCGGGCAGCTTCAATCGTGGTCGTCGAGTCGTTCATGCCAAGTGGTTGAAAGATTCTTTGCTCGATCAGCGTATTCCAGTCACTGTCGGCCGCTTTTCCTGCTGCCATACCGGCCGCCATGTACATCACGTTGTTGTACAGCCACTGTTCTCTGAAACCGCCATAGGGTTTGGCTTGTGTCGCTTGTTGTAAAACCTCCTCGCGAGTCAGATTGCCGGTTGCCCAAATCAGACCCATGCGAGTGAATCCAGTGCGATGTGAAAGCAAATCCAGGATCGTGATCGACTTGTCGCCGGTGTCTACATCCAGTTTGAATTCCGGCAGGTACTTGGTAACGTCGTCATCCCAATCGATCTTGTCTTCATCGACCAGCATGCCAATCAGTGCTCCCGTGAAAGCCTTGGTCGAAGAACCGATTGCAAACATGGTTTCGGGTGTAACGGGTACCTGCTTTTCCAGGTCTGCATGACCGAATCCTTCGGCCATAACAAATTCGCCATCTTTGACGACCGCGATCGCGAAGCCGGGAATATTGTTCTCAACTCGCGCCTCTTCCAGTGCGGATTTCAAATTGTCCAGGCGTGACTGAAAGTTGTCATCAGAATCAGGAATTTCTTCTTGAGCCAATGCGGTTGAAGAAATCAACAGCCCCGCAAACAAACAAGTAAGCTGGAGGTTTTTGAAAAACGTACGGTTAACAGTACGAAGAACATCGCGAAGAACAGCGCGAAGAACTGCGCGAAGGACGAAATGATTTTTCGACATGGTGCCCCAACGAATGCTTGAATTTGAGAAATATGCCAGCCGTCAAAGGAAAGGCAGGACTCAACATTTCTGTTTATGTTTCCGGTCACAAGAATGGACTAGAATAATATCCTGTGTTCGGAATCGAGTCCCAGAAAACGGTCCAGCAATGTTACTTAATATTTCCCGCGTTTGTTTCAACCATTTTTACAAACTTGCCGCGATATTCGCGTTGATTTCGCTGTGCAGTTGGCCCGTTCCCCTGGCAGCCCAGCAGACGACTCGGTTGCAAAGCACGCTGCAAGAAATAGCGGCGGCAGACCTGGCAGATGAAGCTCGGCGATTCGGTGATCCGCAACGTGGTGCCTTGTTGTTTTTCAAGCCCGAGATGACCTGTGCCAAGTGCCATGATGAAAACGCCTATCAACAAAGACTTGCCCCAGATCTAACCAAGCCCGAAACGACTCACGAAAATCTCGCTCAACATCTGGTCGCGTCGATCATTGCCCCCTCTCAAAAGATTCGCGCAGGGTTTGAAACGGCGACAGTTCTGGATCTTGATGGCCGAGTGCTTACGGGCGTGCTGGTCGAGGAGGCTGATTCTCATTTGACGATCGCCGATCCGTCACGTGATGGGCAACACGTGACGATCTCGAAAGATGATATCGATGACTGGAAAAAAACTGACAAATCCACAATGCCCGAGGGGCTGGTGAACCTGCTTGGCAGCAAGTCCGAGTTCCTGGATCTGGCTGCCTATGTAATTGCGATTGCCGAAGGTGGCCCGAAGTCGGCACTTGAGTTGCGCCCACCAGAATCGTTGTACGCACTTGCTCCGATTCCAGAATACGAAAAGCAAGTCGACCACGCCGGACTGATTAATTCACTTGATCAGGCCAGTTTCGAGCGCGGCAAAGAAATCTATGAACTCCGCTGCATCAATTGCCACGGAACGCTTACCGAGGAAGGGTCGTTGCCGACTTCATTGCGTTTCGCCGAAGGTCGATTCAAAAACGGTGCCGATCCGCACTCGATGTACAAGACGTTGACTCAAGGTTACGGCATGATGGTCCGCCAGTCCTGGCTGGTGCCCCAGCAAAAGTACGATGTGATTCATTATATCCGTCAGCACTACTTGAAAGATCGAAACCCGTCTGAGTTCGTCCAGGTCAACAAAGATTATCTGGCAGGGTTGCCGACCGGCGATACCTTTGGACCACCTGCCGTAATCAAGCGGCCCTGGCAACAAATGAATTATGGCCCGGTGTTGATGAATTCGATCGAGATTGGCGAGGACTTTGAGAACTTCGCTTACAAAGGAATCGCCGTCCGGTTGGATCAGGGTTTGGGTGGAGTTAGCCAGGGACAGCACTGGATGGTGTTTGACCACGACACGATGCGTTGGGCTGCCGCCTGGTCGGGCGACGGTGCCGAACGATTTATCAATTGGCAGGGAATTCATTTCGACGGTCGCCACAACATTCATCCTCGAGCGGTTGGAACGATACAACTGGAAAACGGCAACGGACCTGGTTGGTCGAAACCTGGAACACGGAAAGACTATCAAGACGATGAGAGGATTGTCGGTCGCGATGAAAGAATTTACGGGCCCCTGCCCCGCGACTGGGCTCAGTTCAAGGGTCGATATGACTACGCCGACAAGACGGTCCTGCATTACACGGTTGGCGATGTCAAAGTTTGGGAGATGCCCGGTCTGCAGTATGTTGACGGCCAGCCCGTGTTTACTCGAACGCTTACTGTGGCTCCGCATGCTGAGCCTATGGCGCTGCGAGTCGTGGATGTCGGCAAGTCGCAACTCAAGGTTTCGAGCCTGGGTGATATTCGCTTGGCATCGCTGGTTTCGAAAGACGCCGCGGGGGAATCCGAGACAAAAGCGTCGCGCTTCAATGGCCACTCATTTGCCCAGGTTGACGATGCAAGTGAGTTCGGGATGTTCGATGAAGACTATTCGGTTACTGCCCGTATTAAAACGCGAGGCAACGGAACCATTTTTTCCCGCACAGCCGATCAAACAGACTGGATTGCCGACGGCCAAACTTTGTTTATTCGTGACGGTCGACTTGGTTTTGATATTGGCTGGGTAGGAGACGTCAGTTCCAGCAGGAAAGTTAATGACAATCGCTGGCATCATATCGCGCTAACTTGGGAAGC
Organism: uncultured Pirellulaceae bacterium; assembly: GCA_964583205.1. Classification (GTDB taxonomy): domain Bacteria; phylum Planctomycetota; class Planctomycetia; order Pirellulales; family Pirellulaceae; genus CALMEE01. The sequence goes on from CAZOXC010000119.1 coordinate 7,622, forward strand.
GGCCGCAGAAGAAGTCACGCTCTATGTCGATGGCGAACAAGTTGGACAAGGTGAGCTTGGTCGGGGCAAGAATCTG
>CAZOXC010000120.1:0-7667 GCA_964583205.1 uncultured Pirellulaceae bacterium
GTAGATATCGGCCTGATCGTGAATCTGTCTAGACCGGGCCGAGGAAGAATGCCCAAATCGATCTTTGATTTATATTCGTAACCCTTGACCAACAAAAACAATCCGCCCAGCACAAGCGTCACCAGCAGCGCCATGCGAGCTTTGCCAAATTGGCCCTTGCTTGACAAGCGAGCGGCTTGCCAGGCAGTGACACTGGAAACGGTCAGGACAAGTGTGTTGACCAGTCCCAACACCCAATCGACATGTACCCATTCGTTCTTCGGCCAAACTCCGGTCGGAAGTCCGGCACGCAACACGATGTAGGAACCGAACAGGCCGGCGAACAACATGACTTCTGTCGACAGAAACAACCACATGGCAAAGCGGCCATTGTTGACTGGAAGAAGCCTTTGCTGCGTGCAAAGATCCGTTCCGGCGGATGGTTCAGTTCGTTGTTTGGCCAATTGGCTCATGAATTCAGCAGCATGCGGGCCATCAAAACAAGCAAAAACATCAATGGCAGATAGATAATCGATGCCAACAACAGCGAGCGGCTGGTCTGTTTATTCGGGTTCTGCCAAAACTTGATCGACGGCCAAAGATAAAGTGTTGCCAACGCCAGACCCGCCACATGAAACCAGGGATTCAATCCGGCCATCAGCCAGATCGCGTAAGCTCCGACTGGAAAATGCAGCACTGCGAAAACCAATGCGTGCCATCCGGTACTGCGACCGCTGGGATCAGAGACTGGAAACATCACCAGACCACCCTCGGCGTACTCGAAGCGGTACTTCCAGGCGATTGCCATAAAGTGTGGAAACTGCCAGATAAATAAGATCGCGAAAAGTGCCCAACCGATCGGCGGTATTCCGGCATTCAATCCGACGACGCCGATCAGCACGGGCAATGCTCCGGCAACCGCTCCGACATAAGTATTGAGACTGGTTTTGGCTTTCAGCGGTGTATAAACAAAGCTGTACAAGATCCAGGTAATCAGTGCCACAAGTGCAGCCTGCCAATTCACCATGGTTGCCAACAAACTCAAACCGCACCCGATGGTGACGGCGGCAAACACACTGACTTCTCTGGCCGTTAACCGTTGAGCGGGCAGGGGGCGAGAAGCTGTGCGCGGCATCAACCAGTCCGAGTATCGCTCGATAAACTGATTGACTGCACTGCCGCTGGCTGCAACCAGAGCAACGCCGGCCAGAATAAACAGCAGCTTCCAGATGTCGACTTGAGGCGTAGCAACGGCCGCGCTGATGGCGACGGTAACCAAAACCATCACCGAGATTCTTGGTTTGGTGATCTCGATGAAGTCAGCAATTCTGGATTTGCTGACTGGATCTACTTTTTCCGTTGTCAATGTTTGAGATGACACGACTCACAGGCCCTTATTCAGTTCGGTGTTTCCGACCAACCACTTGACGCGCCAGGCTCGCAGAGTCATGCAAGCCGTTGTAGCCAATATCAGCGAACCCACGGCGACATGGCCCGTAATGATATTCATTTGCCAGAAACTTTTTTCTTCAATCGTAAACGTCTCGGATTCCATCAAGGGACTCAGAATGCCGGGCACTCCGAATTTGACAATCCAAGTGGCGATACCCAGCAGGATCTGGATTAAAACCATCAATGCCAGGATCCATCCCATGCGGGACAAGCCCAACAGTTGGTTCCGCTTTCGCTGGGCGATCGAGCAAATCAGTATACTCCAAACGCCGATAAAAATCGCCAGTGCCACATGGCAGCCAACCAGCACCTGATAGCCGACCGGATCTGAATTGATCGTCACATGTCGCAGGTTTGCGCCCAAAATCAGCTGTAAATAACTGCTGACCAGCAAGACAACCGTCAATCCCGGCAAGCTTGAACCAAGCCAACTCGGTGACGAATCGGTGGGTGACAAATCGTCGCAGTTGGATTTGACTCGAAACCACCAACTCGAGGACATCGTGACGATCCCGGCGACCAACGCAAAAAATGCCGGACCCAGACAACCGTGAATCTTTGCCAATAGTCGCTCGTCCATCACGACTCGAGCACCACCCAGCAATCCTTGCACGATCACCAACAGCAACGCCAGCACCGCTACCCAGCGAAACCATTTCCGCTGGTCTTTCCAGACGGCCGTGACAACCAACGCGATGCAGATCACTCCGGCCAGCGAACCCAACAATCGATGCCCATGCTCGACGAACAAATCCCAGGGTCCAAAAAACCAGTCGCGAACCGGATACAAAAACAAGTTGTAGCCGTAAGTGTTTGGCCAATCTGGAACCGCCATTCCAGCATCGTAAGTGGTTACCAGGCCACCCATCCAGATCAACGGAAAAATCACCAGCGCACACAACATCGCTACTCGATTGGGTAGCCGAGGATAGATTTGAGAATTTACAACCGTGTTCATGAAACTGCCTGTGACTTGAAGTCCTCGGCATACTCGGGATTGCTGTATTCGTGCGGGCCGGAATCGACAACTGGAATGTTGGAGAAGTTCCCATGGGGAGGCGGACTGGGTGCAACCCATTCCAGTGTGCAACTCCGCCAGGGGTTTTCTTCAGCTTTCCGGCCCATCATCAAGCTACCGAAAAAATTGATCACGAATAACACTTGTGCCAGCCCCATCCCCAACGCAGCGTAGGTAATGAACTGGTTCAAGGGTAGCAAATGAGCAAGCGACTCGGCCTGATAAGGATCCGCATTGCGACGCAGGAATCCGGGAGCGCCCAGCAAGTGCATGGGAAGGAATGTCGCATTCAGGCAAACGAAGGTCAGCAAAAAATGCAGCTTCCCAATCGACTCGTTCATCATCCGGCCGAACATTTTGGGGAACCAGAAATAAACACAGCCGAAGACCGCCATCATCGTGCCGGCAAACAGTACGTAATGGAAGTGAGCCACGACATAGTGTGTGTCGTGCAAGTGCTCGTCAATCGCATTGGATGCCAGAACCAGGCCGGAAAGACCACCGATGATAAACATCAGCACGAACGAAGTGACAAACAACATTGCGGTGTTGAACTGGATCTTGCCGCCCCACAATGTCGCCAGCCAGTTGAAGACCTTGATACTGCTGGGCAATGCGATCAGCATCGTTGTGATCATGAAAGCCATTCCCAATTGTGGATTCATTCCGGAAACAAACATATGATGCCCCCAGACAATGAAACTCAGCCCGGCAATCGCCAGCACCGAGTAAACCATCGGACGATAGCCAAACAAGGGTTTTCGCGAGCCGCAACTGATAATATCGGAAACCATTCCCATCGCGGGCAGGATCATGATGTAGACCGCCGGATGCGAGTAAAACCAGAACAAGTGTTGCCAGAGTAGAGGTTGTCCCGCCGCGCCGGAAATTTCACTGCCACCGACCACGATGTTCTCGGGAATAAAATAGCTGGTGCCGATCAAGCGGTCCGATAACTGCATGATCGTGGCGGCAGTCAGAACCGGTAAAGAAAAGGCTTGCAGGATCGAAGTGACCAGAAAGGTCCAGATGGTCATCGGCAAGCGAAACATGGTCAGGCCGGGAGCACGCATCTGAAAAATTGTCGTGATGTAATTGATTGAACCCAACAAGGAAGAAATGCCAACCAGAAAAATTGCCAACAACCAGAATGTCTGCGCATCCTGACTGCCAGGCGCGGCCTCGTAAATCACGCTCAACGGCGGGTAGGAAGTCCAGCCAGCCGCCGCGCCATTTCCGGGCGCCGTAAACGCCAGCACAATAAACAGAAACGCCGGCCACATGATCCAGTAGCTCAACATGTTCAGTGTGGGGAATGCCATATCGCGAGCCCCGATCATCAGCGGGATCAAGTAATTCCCGAAAGCACCCGAAAGGATCGGTATCACCACGAAAAAGATCATCACCGTGCCGTGCATTGTGAACAGCACCGTGTAAAACTCGGGCGTGATCTGACCGCCAGTTTCGGCGAACAGCCACTGCCCAATAATCGGCATGTCCGACCAGGGCCAAGCCAACTGCCAGCGAATCGCCATCGCCAGGCTGCCACCGATGACTGCCCAGATCAAAGTCGAGAACAAAAATTGAATTCCGATGACCTTGTGTTCACGCGAGAAAATATAACGGGTGAAAAAGTTCCCCGGCCCGTGATCAAGATCGCCGTGATCAAGATTGCCGTGATCAGAGTTGCCGTGATCAGAGTTGCCGTGATCAGAGTTGCCGTGATCAGTTTGTGCGAGTTCGTTGGTCACTGCGAGTCCTCGCTTTGAACAGGCTCGTTCAATTCAAGCAGAAACGAATCGAATTCTGCAGGCGAAACGATTTGCATTGAGGCTCGCATGTTGTAGTGCCCCCAACCGCACAATTCCGCGCACAAGATTTCCAATTCAGCAGTCTTCGTGGGTGAAAACCAGACTCGAGCAACCGTGCCGGGAACCATGTCCTGTTTCAGTCGCAGCTTGGGAACAAAGAAGCTGTGGATCACATCGTGACTCTCCAGTTCCAAAACCACATGCTTTTTTTGTGGCACGATCAAGCGATTAATGGACCTCAAGTCATCTCCGTTGCCGAAGACTCCGTCCTCGCCAGGATAAACGAATTCCCATTGGTATTGTCGAGCGATTACTCGAGCCGTCAGTGGCTCCTGGTCGGGCACTCCAAATTTGTTGCTGGTCCAGGCTTCTGATTGATAGATCGCCAGAAAGATCAGAGCCGCCGCCGGTATCACGGTCCAGACAATTTCGAGCTTGGTGTTTCCTCGAATGAATCTGGCAGTTCCGTCTGGTCGCGAGCGGAACATGGCCAGAAACAAGAGCAACCCGGTAAACGCCAGCGTAAATGCGGCGACAACATGAAACAGCAAATACAACCAATCGATGGTTTCTGATTGCTGGCTCACCTGTTCGGGCATCCAGGTGCCGGTCAGTGGAGCGATATTGAATGCGGAAGCAACGAAAATAGCGATGGCCAAAATCGGAACGGCGACAAACAACATTGCCCAAAAACGGTTCACGCTAATTTCCCGCAGTCAAAGGTTCGTCGGGCATGCTCAACACGTAGGCGACCAGCGCCCAGATTTCGTTTTTCTTTTCGTCCATCGCGCTGGCTGCCGGCATCGGAGTGCCGCTGATACCGTGCTTGATTCGATAGTATATGTCTTCCGGTCGATTGCCGCCTCGGAATACTCGCAGACGAAGGTTTCGAGGTCGCATGGTTTTGGGCGGGAATGCTCCAGCCTCAATAAAATCTGCGTAGGATTCAGGATCATTGGGATCGACGCCCTTCGTTTCCAGCCAATCGGTCGTCCAGAAGTCATAATTTTCTGTTTGACCATCGCCCAATCCGGTCGAGCCGTGACACTGGGCGCAATTGGCTCGACCATGAAATAACTGTTTGCCCTGCGCGATCAATTCAGGTGAATTCGGAAAACCCTCGGGCTGCTCGGTCACTTTGGCGGAGCCGCGTTCGTTGGCGCGAACCCACTGCCCAATCGTCGGGATTACATAGTCTTCGATGTAGAATTCCAGTTGCTCTTCCAGCGAGTCGGCATCTTCATCACCATCCAGGTTCAACAGCCGTTCGTTGTCCAGTTCCGCAATCTCCTGGATCAACAAACGTTCAACTTGCCCGCGAATCGCCAGGTACTGAACATAGTCCACCAACGCGTCGACCTCTTCGTCGCTCAACAGTTTGAACGATGGCATTGCTGTACCGGTGATGCCCTGATGCAGGATGCGTTTCAAATCCTCATCGGTCGGCGAGATTCGACCTGAGGTGGATTTGAATTTGAATCGGCCCATTCGAAAGTCACGAGGGTAGGGATTCATAAATCCGGAAGTTGGACCTTTGCCATCTCCAGTCACACCGTGACACTGGGCGCAGTGTTCGCGATAAAGTCCGATTTGCTGGCCGTCACGGTCGCTACTCACAGCGCCTGCCGACATTCTTAGATTGTCCAGACTGATCAAGTCGTGCGCCGGGTCATCTTCGCCTTCCAAAAACGGAAAGAACGGTTCCGCTGGCGTTCCGAACAAGGACGTCACCAGATTGTCGATATCCTGACGATAGTGTTCGGGGAAGTCTTCACCTTCGTCCAGAAGTTGACGTTCCTGCTTGAGATACTCAACCTGATTGAATCGAAATTCGGGTTGTTCGGTCGAACATCCAGACAGAACGACAGCGCAGCAGCAAAGCAGAACTGCGATCAATAATATTCCGGGAGAGCAACAGCGCATTTTTTTAACTCGTGGATGACAAGAAGCTCGGGCTCTTGTTAAACCGAGTTTAATTCATTTGGGCAACCTGCGACAGAATGCCGCAAGAATCTCGGCTGGTTTCCAGGCTTACTTGCCCTGATCGTGTTGGTCAACGTTTCAGTCAGCGTCTTCGTCGTCGGAAAACAATTCTTGCCGAATCTGGTCGACGCTTGACTGGTCGTATTGAACTTCGGGTGCCAGCTTTCTTTCAGCGCAACCCACCAGCATCAACGTTAACGATAAAACAGCACTGATAAAGCTGACTGCCCAACCGAAACAGTACTGTTTTTTGAATTGGCGTATTTTTACGCTGCAAGTTGTTGATGACTTGATTGGCGGGTTAGTCATCCAATTTCTCTGCAGAAATAACGAGTTTGCCCAAGTCCAATGTTTTGCCGGACTCGATTGTAAATTCTGCTTCACCTCGTCGGCCAAGCTTGAAATCTTCGATCGATTCGCTGGCCAGACTCCGCATGAAGCCGGAGCGAGAATGCCAGAATTGGAATGTCCACTTTCCCGCTGGCAAGTTTTCGATCGTGAAATTGCCATCGGCATCTGTGACTGCAACATAGGGTTCATCTCGAACCAGAATCGTGGCTTTCATCCACTTGTGAATGTCGCACTTGACCGGTCCTGGAGATTTTTCCGGGTTGGGGCATCGCACTTCGACTTCGGTATTCCCAGGAATAAGAACATTGTGTTCGTTTTCTTCGTCAAAAAGTGTGATGTGACAATTGTGCCCGACTGGGTCACTGTTTTTCATGACCAGTGTTTGGCTGGTTCTGAGGAACAGAGTGTTGGGAACAAACATGCATTTGTTATTGTCCAGTACGACTTTATCTTCAGCGGTCGCCAAATAGGACTCGTGAACTTCCGGAACTGGCTCACCCGATTTGAGGTACATCATCACAAAAGCGCCTTGCAACTGGCCTTCTTCACCGACGATCAAGCTGCGGTCTCGGATCGCACCATCTGCCGCGCAAGTACCTTCGTCATGATCGACGTCCAGGACATCAGGCTCCGGCAAATCTCCCTCAACCACAATCGATCCAGTCAAATGGCCCCAGCCTTCTTCTTGAGCGAAAAGGCTGCTGGTCAAACCGAGAGTCAGAAGTGCAGTCAACACGACTCGTAAATTTATTGAAAGTTTCATTGAAAACGCTTTCCAAGTTGTTGTCGAATAGATTGGCATTGGTGAATTCAAGACTCATTATAGGTGGCCCGCGAATACCTGAAAAGAATTAACTTGCCAGAGACGGTCGTTGTTGGCCATCAGGTTCTAGCGACAATTTTGCAAGCAGCCTAAAATCGGATGAAATTAGTCAGGGCAGCAAAGACTGTCTGGTGACTGTAATCGTCCAAATCTGGAAGGATTCGACATGAATATCTTGGTAATCGGCAAAGGTGGGCGCGAGCATGCTCTGGCATGGAAAGTAGGACAATTTCCCACAGCCGACAAAGTC
>CAZOXC010000121.1:0-7662 GCA_964583205.1 uncultured Pirellulaceae bacterium
CGAAGAACTGCTGCATCCGTTTGGCAAAGTCCATTCGATTTTCGTCGCTCATCACCCAGTGTGGATCTTCGTTGTAGTTCAACATCCAACAAGGTTTCGACAAACGTCTCATGGCAACGAACAATTCGATACCCTGGTACCAGGGCACAGCGGTGTCTTTGTCATTGTGCAGAATTAACAAGGGCGTGTTGATCTTGTCAGCAAAGAACACTGGCGAGTTCGCGATGTACTTGTCCCGAGCTTCCCACAAAGTCTCGCCGATCCGGCTTTGAGTTCGTTCGTACTGGAACATGCGGCTCATGCCGGTTCCCCAACGGATGCCGCCGTAGGCGCTGGTCATGTTACTGACGGGCGCTCCCGATTCGGCACAGGCAAACATGTCGGTAACCGTGACCAGGTAAGCGATCTGGTAGCCACCCCAACTGTGACCTTGCAAACCAATTTTTTCTTCATCCACAAAGCCCTTGTCCACAATGCTCTGCACGCCAGGCAAAATGGCGTCTGCTGCGCTGGGGCCAGGTTCACCAGTACGATAAGGAATATCTGGAACGAAAATCACGTAACCGCGACTTACATAAAAGCTGAAGTTAATAATCGAGCGACCGGCACTGGGCGTATAATAAGAATGCAGGTTATCCGAATTCCGCTCGTAAAAATAAACCATCAAGGGATACTTTTTGTCGGGATCGAAATTCTCGGGCTTGTACAACAAGCCATCCAGTTCCTCGCCCGTTTTCGAGTTCCATTTGACCAGTTCCGCGGTCCCCCAAACGTAATCTGATTGCTGCGGATTGGCTCGACTGATTCGACTGATCTTTTTGAAGGACGTCGTCGAGTGCCAGACATCGGGGTACTTCTGAAAAGTCGAACGAGTAAACAAAACATTGTCCGCGTACTTGGCCTTGTTCAATCGACCGACGCTCTCGTCCAGTTGAATCAGTTGCTCGATGTCCTCGCCGGCTTTGGCAATTGTCGAAAAGCCGCTGGACTTATTGTCAAAGTTGAAAACCGAAAGCATCATCGGTTGTTGCGGATCGATCGATCGTTGCTCGAAATCCAGACGAACATAGCGGTATCGAGTATTGGACTCGCGACCCTTTCCTGCGGTTACGCAAATCGGATCTTCTTTACCGGTTGGATCAAGTTGCCAGATATCAAAACGATCGTAAATCAAAATCGCCTTGTCATCATTCAGCCAGCCAACACTACCGTAAGACCGAGGTAACGAGGGCGTATCGTGAAGTTCGTTGTACAGAGGGAACTCGATACCTTCGCTGATTTTGACCGGCTTACGATCCTTGACCGACATGGCAAACCAATGCTTTTCTTCAGCATCGAACCAGCTTACGAACTTACCGTCAGGCGACAGGCTGCTGGAGAATTTGACAGCCTCGTGGATCAGTTCACGTTTGCCGTTTGACAAATTGACCAGATAAGAATCCTGATACCCGGGAATATCCCAGGACAGCATTTTCATATACTTCACATTGGTATTGGCGATCGCAACATCTGCTGGAGATCGCGGGTTAGCCAACACGTTGGGAATGTCGGTGTCGGCCAGTTGAAATACTTTTTTGGATTTCAAATCGTAAACGGCTCGGTAACTGCGATTCCGTTCAGTCTGGACTTGCAGTTTTTGCTGCGGTTGCAATTGCGGATCCTGCCAGTGCCAGATATCCAGAACGGCTTTCTTTTCTTCGTCCTTGTTTTCCTTTTTGTCTTCCCCAACATCGTCGGGTTTGATCCGAGTACTGAAAAACAACCGCTTGTTGTCCTCACTGAAGGACGGCGTGGCCGATGAAGCGATCCACCAACCGGCGGGAACACCCTCATGGCCTTCTTTCGCGATCAGCTTGGCTGCTTTCTGACCCTTTTTCCAGTGATACAGCGACCAACTGGGTTGTTCGGCTTCATAGTCGTCTCGATCAGAAAGAAAAGCGACGTGAGTTCCATCCAGGTTAATTGCCAAGCGTGAATAGTTTCCAAGTCCGCTGATGATTTGAGTTTTCTTCTGTTTGGCCAAGTCAAACAAAAACACTCCATCTTCTTCCGGCTTCTCACCGGAAGATGTGTATACCAGAACTTCTCCCTTTTTACTGAACGAAAAGTTGGTCACATCAGGAAAGCGACGCTCCATATCTGTTTTCAGATTCCGCAACGCCAGGGGCGAGCCGTTTGATTTCTCTTTTTTCTTTTTGCCGGCCGACTTTTTCTCGCCAGCTTTACCTTCAGATCCGGCTTGCTGGTTTTCCTTTGATTTGGATTTGTTCTCTGCTGCTTCCGGTTCAGCCTCTGTTTCTTTCTCAGCAAACTTTTTGGGCTTCTCGGGGCGCTGCAAACCTTCCTCGGTAACTTCAAATTCTTCCTTAACTGAAGATTGTCCCGCTTTTACAGTTTCAGCTTTTTTCGGCGCACGGAACCTGATAGCCAGCCAGTCAGAATTTTCTTGCGGAATCGTAAACGAAGTGACGTTCTCAATGGTCTCGTGCTTACCATCCTTCAAGTTCAATATTTCCAACTTGCGACTCGGAATATTGTCAGACTTTTCCTTCTGTAGTTTCTCGACCACTTTAGGATCAGGATTGACATAGTAGATCGCATGGCTGCTGTCATCCGTGAATCGTCCACCCGAACCAAACTTGACCGAGTACTCTTTGCTGCTTGACAGTTGTCGAATGTAAAGCGTGGAGCCGGTCTTCTCATTGGCCACCGTGTACATTGCCCACTTGCCATCTGGAGACAAAGACTGACCTTGGACAGAATTCCACTTCTCATAATCCTTGTGCTCCAATGGACGCTTGGAATCCAAGTCCTGAAACGCACTGACTTGAGGCAAAAATGCCGGCGACAAAAAGAGTTGAGGTGCCAGAGCAGTTACAACGCTCAATGCACCGATGAATCCCAGATTTCGAATCATGTGAAGCTAGCCAGAAAAAGACATCGTGTATTTAATATCTAAAGGTTAATTCACGAAGTAATTGCCTTCCAGCTAACCGTCAGAAATTCGGATTCGAATTGGTCAAAGACATCACATCAAATCGTTGATATCGACAATTCCCCCACCCCAAGCGGCTCTGCAGGTGCCGAAAACCTTGGAATCAATCAGTTCTGGTCCTCCACAGGCCGACGATCGACAAGTCCCAACCAGATCACATCGCCATTGGGCAATCCGTTAATCAGCGGAAACCGAGTCTCGCGAGTTGTTGGTTTGTGCTGAATACAGGCCAGCGATCGCGTCCTGATATCGACTGAAAATTTCAGTTCGTCGCATACTCTTTTTCGGCGTGAGCATTCCGTTGTCGATCGAAAAAGGTTCGTCCACCACCAACAGCCGGCCAATCTGCTGATCCCTGGAAAACTCGCGAGTCTGCCGATCCACAATCGACTTCAAATCAAGCTGCCCTTGTTGATACTTCCGTCGAGCCGGGTCGGCAAGCACGATCAATGCCACCAGAAAATTCTGTCGATCCCCAAACACCACACACTGTTCAATGTCAGGATGTTCAGTGATCGCGTTCTCAATCGGAATCGGCGCAATGTTTTTGCCGCCGTTGGTCACGATCAATTCTTTTTTTCGGCCGACGATAAACAGATTGCCTTGCTCATCAATCCGGCCAATGTCACCGGTCTTGAACCAATCGTCATGGAATGCCTGGGCGGTCGCGGCCGGATCCTTGTAGTAGCCCAACATTACATTGTCACCGCGAATCAACACCTCGTTATCATCCGCCAACTTGATCTCAACACCCGGGATCGCGCTACCGACCGATCCTTTCAAACAATTGCCGAGGCGCGAGGACGTTGCGACGGGCGAAGTTTCCGTAAGCCCATAACCGGTGACCAGCCCCACCTGATGCCGATCAAAATAATCGAACACGTGGTCGGCCAGCGGAGCACCTCCACAGTTCAGAATCCGGGTTCGCCCGCCCAGCATTTTGGACAACGCGTCGGGCTTATCCAACTGACCGTCGGATTCCAAAATTCGCCAACACTTGTCAAAGAAATACGGTACGGCATTCAAGTAACTTGGGCGGAACTCGATCAACTCGTCCCACAAACTGTCCCAACCTCGCGACAAAACTGTCAAGCAACCGCTGGCGATCCAGGTATAAAGATCACAGACTCGAGCAAAAATATGACTCAACGGAAGCAGGCCGATCCTCAAGTCCTGTTCGGTCAATGGCAGAGTCGCCAACTTGGCATATACGTTGGAAACTACGTTGCGCTGACTCAACATCACGCCCTTGGGCTCGCCGGTTGTCCCCGAAGTATAAAGAATCGTCATCAAATCCAGCTCGCCAATCGAACTGGCTTCCTTTTTCAGGCCGTCGACAACAACCGGGTCACTCAGCGGTTGCAAATCCAATGAATCAAACTCGATCAGCGGAATTCCCAATCCAGAAACTTTGGCAAGCTGCTGGTCAGTCGAAACGCAGATCAACTTCGGAGCACAATGCTCGACCAACTGAACTGTCTGCGACGAAGACAACTGACTGTGCAGGGGAACGTTGACCACGCCCAGCAATTGCATCGCCAAGTCTGCCAGAATCCACTCGACTCGATTTTCAGAATTCAAAACCACATGATCGCCAGCGACAACATTGTGGTTTTTCAAGTGTTGGCAGAACCCAAACACCTGCTGGGCCAGTTCCTGCCAATTCCAATCGTACCTTTGTCCAGATTGATCAAACCAAACAAGTGCCCGGGCTGTCGGCGAACACTCCAGCCGCTGCCAGAAAATCTCGGCAATCGTTTTTCCTTGCACCGGATCGCTTTGTATCGCTTCGAGTTGCGACCGTGAGCTACCGGCAGGAAAGGAATTGGGTTCCGCCTGGCTTTTCGCCCGCTCACTCATGATACTTCCGACCCTCGGTCACCATTTGTTGCATCAAGTTTGAAATTTTCATGATTGGCCGCAAGTTCTGTACGGCTTTTGATCGAGCAACGATTTCCTCGGCACCAATCAAATCTGCCCAATACATCAAACCGCCTCGGAACGCCGGAAAGGAACAACCGTGGACTGTGGCAAAATCGATATCACGGGCATCCCGCACCACTTTGTTTTCCAGCAACTGACTGCCCTCAACAATCATTGGCACCAGCAGACTGTTGACGATTTCTTCGTCGGCAATTTCGATTTGCGGATCGTCGTCACGAGCGTGTTCAATGATCGCCTGCAACTGGGGAGCGTTGCTTGGCTTTCCTTCGGTATAGTTGTAGAACCCCTGCCCTGCTGCTTCACCCGTTCGTTTGGCTTTGATCAATCCGGTGAGGATTCGATTACGACCGACCAAATCAGGAATTCGCTCGGCAAAAATAATTCCGGCGTGGAAGATGGTCTCCACACCGATCGAATCAATGAAACGCAACGGTCCAATTCCAAAACCAAAATCCAGCATCGCCTGATCAACTCGTGCCACAGGTACCCCCAACCGCACCAGTTCCATCGCCTGGTCGAGATAGGGAGCCAATAGGCGGTTCACGATAAAACCCGGGCTGTCACCAACTACCAACGGCATCTTTTTGATCTTGCGCGCCAGTCCGATCGCGGTGGCCAAGGCCATTTCACTGGTCGAATCACTTCCGATCACTTCGCAGATCAAACGTTGTTTCACCGGATGGCAAAAATGAAAACCCACCAGTCGCTGAGGATGCTTGAGTCCGGCGGCGATATCGCCCAGCGGAATGGCAGAAGTATTGCTGGCGATCACTGTGGAGTCTTCAACCTCGGATTCCAACCGTCCCAGCACGTCCCGTTTGATTCCGACATTTTCGACAATCGACTCGATCACGAAATCACATTTTTTCAGCCCGCTCAACTCCTGGACCGCCCAAGCGTGAGCCTTGGACTCCTGCAATTCATTGGCAAGTGCTTCGGCCGATTGATGATCAGCATCGTACACGACAATCTGACTTCCCAGACGAGTCAACAGTCTGGCGATCTGCGACCCCATCTGCCCGCTTCCCAGAATGCCGATACAGTTGGTTTCACTGGTAGCCGCGTCGCGAGGCAGATCGCTGGGCACTTTCTTGATCCGCTCGTCCACAAAAAATTTGTGCAACAGGCCTCGGTTAGACTCGCAGCCCCAGACTTGCACCATCGCCTCGGCTTCACTGACCCCGGCGTCGGTCAGGTTCATGGAAGCCGAGCGAATCATATGTTCGGCAACAGTTTCCGCGGCAAAAAAGTGGACCGCTGAATTGGACTGAATTTTCGACTGCCATTCCTCGAATGAGTTGGCCTTGATTTGCCCATCGATGATCGGTGAATCCATCAAGTTTCTTCGCTGGGCAAGCGCGGCCTGGTCGCACTCGAGCACAAACTGGGCGCAAGCTTCTATTAACTCATCGAACTCGACCACATCGTCTATCAACAACAGTGCATCCGCTTCATCGGAGTTGACCAGCCGCCCGGTTGTCACCAGATCCAAACCTTCCGAAAGTCCGATCAAGCGTGGCGTTCGCGCTGTTCCTCGCCAGCCAGGCACCAGACCGAGATTGGTTTCCGGCAATCCCAGCAAGGTATTTCTGGCATTGCTGCAGATTCGGAAGTCGCAACTCAGGGCAAGTTCCAATCCGCCGCCGACACAGATTCCGTTGATGGCCGCGATCGACGGGAACGGAAAGCTTGCCAATCTCGCCATCGTTTGTTGCCCGTCCAGACAGAACTTGCGAATTCGTTCTGCCGGCCAGTCCAGCGATTGCGAGATCCCAACCAGATCGGCTCCGGCCACAAAAAATTTGGGCTTGGCCGAACACAGGATCAGCCCCCTGTATTCCTGACCGGATTCTGCCGCGATTTCATCGAAGTGCTGATCCAAATCGTCAAACACCTGCTGATTGAGAATGTTGGCGCTCTTTCCAGGCAGATCGAGCGTCAAAACCACGATTCCATCTTCGCGTAAACTACGAGTTACCGTCATTTCCGATTGTGTCCTTGTGTTCATAGGACTAGTTTATCTGGTATCGAGCCTCGATTTAACAGCCGTTGCTATTTTCTGCTCAACCATGAATCGATCACATAAGAAACCGCCCGCGAATTGGGCTGTCAACAGCGTACTGTGTTTGCTCAGTTTTCTGCTTTTGACCGGATGTCGACAAGCCGAAGCTCCGGCCCTGCAAAACGTCGAATTGTCGGTGCAAGTCGAAAAGGACGGCCAACCTTTGCTGGAAGCGACTGGCGATTTTACTGAAGGCGATTTGCTGATCGATTGTATGGACAAGCTGATCGATGAACTGGAATATTCAGGGCAGGGCGAAACGGTCTTTGTAAAATCGATCTCGGGAATCGCCAACGATTCACAGGCAGGGCGTTATTGGATTTACATGGTCAACGATGAATTGTCGAAAGTCGGTTGCGGGACTTATCGAATCAAACAAGGCGATCAGGTAAAATGGATTTATCGGCCTTCGCCCTACGAAGAAAATCAGGACCCCAGCCCGGTCGAAAACAAATAACCCAGTTAAAGACAAATAGCCCAATGAAATTCAAAACTCCGGAAATCAAACACGTCTCGACCTGGGCAATCGTCGCCTTGCTGGTGGCACTGGTTGCGATTTCGCGAATCTGGTTCGCGGACATTCCGAACTTCAAACCAGTCGCTGCAGTCGGGTTGTTCGCCGGGTTTTTGTTTTTTCGTAAACGAATCGCTCTGGCACTGC